>JBCCCT010000024.1:0-24970 GCA_039033355.1 Pseudomonadota bacterium
GCAAAAAAGAGGATTGGCAGGGGCGCACGGACGCGCGATGTTGTCGGCAATGTCATCAAAAATTCCTTCTTCCACTGCACCAGACGGACGCGACGGGAATCGCCCTGTCCGCGAACCTAAAACCCGGACCGAGACCGCGCAAGCGCTGGAGCCCGGTCTTTACATCATCGCCACGCCGATCGGAAATCTGCGTGACATATCCTTGCGCGCGCTGGATACGCTGGCGGCGGTGGACGAAGTCCTGGCAGAAGACACACGGGTCGCTCGGCGCCTGCTGGATGCCTATAATATACGCGCCAAACTCAGCCCCTATCATGACCATAATGGGGCGAAGCGGCGTCCGGAAATCCTGGAAAAGCTGGCACAAGGCAAGGCGATCGGTCTGATCAGCGATGCCGGCACACCACTGGTCTCGGATCCCGGCTGGAAGCTTGGCCGCGAGGCGCTGGAGGCCGGACACAAAATCATCCCCTTGCCCGGGGCTTCCGCGCTGCTGGCTGGCCTGGTGGCGAGCGGCTTGCCAAGCGACCGGTTCATGTTTTGCGGCTTCCTGCCGCCCAAGTCCGGTGCCCGGAAGACGGCCGCTGCGGCGCTGGCCGCTGTGCCGGCAACCCTGGTTTTCTATGAGAGCGGGCCGCGGCTCGCCGCCTGTCTCAACGATCTGGCCGAAACGCTGGGCGCTACGCGCGAAGCCGCGGTGACCCGCGAACTGACCAAACTGTTCGAAGAGACCCGCCGCGCGCCTCTGGCGGAGCTCGCTCAACATTATCAAGAGGCTGGCCCGCCCAAGGGTGAGATTGTTGTGCTGATCGGTCCCCCCGAAACGGTCGAGGCCGATGAGGCGACGATCGATGCGGCCCTGATCGACGCCCTGAAAACGAAGTCCGTGAAAGAGGCGGCGGCTGAGATCGCTGTGCAATTCGGATTACCAAAACGCAATGTTTACCAACGCGCGCTCGCTTTGAAGGATGGCTAACCGGGATCGCCGGGGAGCAGAAAAACGCGGCAGACGGGCAGAATTTCTCGCCAAATGGTGGCTGCGCCTGAATGGATATGCCGTGCTCGCCATGCGCTTCAAACGCCCGTTTGGCGAGATAGATATTATCGCGCGGCGCGGGCAAACGCTTGTATTTGTTGAGGTAAAACAGCGCCAGACGATCGAGGCGGCAAAAGACGCTGTTGCCCCAAGCGCCTGGCTGCGCATTGCCCGCGCCGCCGACGCCTGGGCCGCCACGCAGCCCAACCTGCCGGACCTGGATTGGCGATTTGATCTAATCGCAGTGTCGGCGAAAGGCTTTGTGAAACATTTTCGTGACTATTGGCGGCCTTGATTGATGCCGTATTCTCGCCCAATCCCCTTTTTAATCCACGCAGTGATTCTGCAGCCGCGCCGTTTTGAGGAGCACATTTCATGTCCCGACTGATTGCCAGCCTTAGCCTTATTGCCCTGCTTCCCATGGTGAGCGGGTGTGCCACCGCGATTATCGGCGCCGCCGGCGCAACCGCCGTGACGGCGACTCAGGAACGCTCCTTTGGCGAAGCGCTGGACGATGCGGCCGTATCGAATGAAATCAAATCCAAGCTCCTGACCAATGGCGGTCTTGGCGAGGTTGATGTCGAAGTTGCGGCGGGTCTGGTGCTACTCTCTGGTCGCGTTCAGACCCCTGAGCTGCGCCTCAAGGCAGAAAGCATCGCCTGGTCGGTCAAACGCGCTGATGATGTCGCGAACGAGATCAAGATTGAATCCCCTGGCGGGTTTTTCGCCAACGCCTCGGACGAGTTGATCTCTACGCGGGTTCGCGCTCGTCTGCTCGGCTCGTCATCGGTTCAGGTCAATAATTTCAATGTCGAGACCTATGGCGGCACGGTCTATCTGCTCGGCGTCGCGCGGTCAGCGAAAGAGCTGGAACAGGCGGCCGAAGAAGCCAGCCTGGTCGGCGGTGTCAATCAAGTCGTCTCTTATGTTCGCCTGCGCAATGCGCGCGGCGAGATCGTCGCCTATCAGCCAGGTGTCGCACAGACCGAGGATGTTGGTGAACTGCTTGGCGGCCCTGGCAGTTAAGGGTGCCTGATCCGCGCTAATGGGTGCTGGAGTAACAGCCCCAATGGCTTTGCATATTATTGTTCCAGGCCAGCGCCGTGGCGAAGATCTGAGCCCTGGCATCAAATATGTCGCTGTCGCGATATTGGTTCCAGTCACCCGCCCAGGTGCCAGCTACATATTGAAACAGCCCTGAATAAGGCCCCGCCGGATTGACGACGTCAGCGCGGCCGCCAGATTCGCACATCATGACGGCAAACATCTTGTCCTCGGTTTCGGGATATGGGTGCTCCGCCCGGGCTTCGCTGATCCAGATCCGATACTGGTCCAGCGTTTCCGTCGCGCTGGATGAAGCTCTGGAGGATGTGATGACCGGGTTAGGTGCAGGACCAGGTATGGGATCAACCACATCTATCCCTGCCATCTCCGAGTCCGTCTCGTCGACCTCACTTGCAGCATTTGCCAGGAAGGTCACGATCGGCGTTGATATTGCTGCGGGTGCCGGATGCAGGCTGCCAGCGATCCAACCGGCAAATCCGGCGCCAGCCAACAAGACGATGATCAGAATAAGCCGCACATCAGACCTCCCTCACCAGGCTGAGAAACTGGGTGCGACTAAAGCAAACCTGAGCGCCAATCCAAAATTACTTTTCCAACACGTTCGCAGTTTGAAACGCAGCGAGAAGCGCGATCCCCGGTCCGCAGGCGCGTTTGCTATAAACGGGTCATGCTGCGCTGTTTGTTCACCGCCGCTGTCACAAAATGAGAGCCTGTCTCGTCACACAATTGAAAGGCGCAAAAATCAGATGAAACTTCCCCTCTACACAATCTCCGCCCTCTACCTGTTGACCGCAATCTACATGTTTGTGGCGCCCCAGGCTTTCTACGACCAGACGCCCGGCGTGGCGATGATGGGTCCGTTCAACACCCATTTCATCCGGGATGCGGGCCTGGCCTTTCTGACCAGTGGCGGGGCCTTGCTCTGGGGCACGCTCAATCAGAACCGGGCGGTAGCGGTGTTTGGCGCGGTCTGGCCGTGCCTGCACGCTGTGTTTCATATCTGGGTCTGGATCGCGCGGGGCATCCCGGTCGACCAGATCGCGCTGATCAATCTGTTCGGCATTCAATTGCCGGCCTGGCTCGCTTTGTTTGCGGCCATGAAACTCACCCCGACTCTGCAAGGACTTCAAAGATGATCAAATGGCTACTCAGACGCGGTGCCCGCGCCTTTGGCAAAACCTATGACTATGATGTCAGCTACATGCTGGACGTCATCAACACGTCGACCGGCTCCGGGGCGCGCCTGTCGGCTTTTCCCCTGATCAGTCAGTATCGCGGTCCGAAAGCCGCCGCGCCGATCTGGATGGGGGCGATTTTCGCCTCGACGCTGGAAGGCGATTGCGGACCTTGCGCGCAATTGGTCGTCGATATGGCGCGGGCCGCTGGCGCCGACACGCTGGATCTGAAGCGCTGCTTTGATGGCGATCCTGAGCAGGCCGGCGATATCGGCCTCGGATTCCGCTTTGCCATGGCCGCCATACACGGTAATCTGGACGTCGATGATTATCAGGCCGAAATCGAAACCAGGTATGGCCGCCAGGCCGTCGTCGCAGCGTCGTTTGCGGCCGCGACCGGGCGTTTCTATCCAGTCTTCAAACGCGGCCTTGGATATGGACATGCCTGCCACCAATTAGTCTTTGATGGCAAACAGGAGCTTGCTTTGGCGCCGTCATGAACACAGCAACCGCAACTTTCGAGGCCGAACGTCAGCAGCTGACGGCGCTCTGCTATCGCATGCTGGGCGACCGGGCGGGCGCTGAGGATGCGGTCCAGGACACCTGGTTGCGGTGGATGCAAGCTGATCATGCCAAAGTCACCAACCCGGCCGCCTGGCTGCGGCGGGCCGCGACCAATATTGCCATCGATGCCCTGCGATCAGCGCGGCAAAGGCGAGAAACCTATGTCGGACCCTGGCTGCCTGAACCGCTCTTGCAGAGTGAGGTCGGCCCCGAGCATGATTTTGAGCTCGCCCAGGAATGCGAGCTGGCCCTGCTCTGGGCCATGGAACGGCTGGGCGAGGAAGAACGCGCCGCCTTTATCCTGCGCGAAGCCTTCGATGCCGGGTATGACGATATCTCGGCAACCCTCGTCAAAAGCGAGCCGGCCTGTCGCCAATTGGTCAGCCGCGCGCACAAGAAACTACAGGAGAGCGGGCCATGCTTCGATGCACCCCCGCATGAGGTCCAGGATCTGATCACACGGTTCTTCGCCGCTGTGTCGGCAGAGGACTTCGATACCGCCAAACGCCTGTTAGCGCCGAATGCGGTCGCGATCTCGGACGGCGGACGCAAGGCCCGCGCAGCACGGCGCGTTCTGGTTGGGCCGGATGATATCGTCCAGGTCCTGGCGGCCGTCTGGCGACGTTCGGTGGCGGAAGAGAACTGGACGATCGAACCCTATGTCTCGAATGGCAAACCCGGCATGATCCGCCGCGTGAATGGCGCAATTGATTTCATCATGACCCTGGCGCCGGCGCCGAATGGCGACGTGGGCTGGCTTTACGTCATGCGCAATCCAGACAAGCTGCCCTGACGCCTTTACCAGCCGTGCGCGTTGCATCTGGACCGCCGCGCGAACGGGCTTACAACGAGGCGATGCCAAGAAACCGCGCCGCATGACCCTGACCTGGTTGCCCAATACATTGACCCTGGCCCGCATCGGCCTGGCCTTTGCCGTGGCCTGGCTGATCCTCACCCTGCCTGCGCCATCGATTTGGCCGCTCATCGCTTTCATTATCGTCGCCCTGACCGATTTCGCGGACGGTTGGGCGGCGCGAAAACTGAATGCTGTGAGCGCTTTGGGGGCGTTTCTCGACCCGATTGCGGACAAGGTTCTGGTCGGGCTCAGCTTGCTCGCGCTCGCAGCGACCCGGGATTGGAACACTCTGTTGCTGATCCCAAGCCTGCTCATCATTCTCCGTGATGTCATCGCGACTGGGTTGCGGCTCATCCCTGCCGTGGAGATGCCCGTCTCGAAACTTGCAAAATGGAAAACCGCGCTGGAAATGCTTGCGATTGCAGCCCTCCTCCTCGCCGGCCCAATGGCGAGCGGCGTGTTGTGGGATACAGGCCTTGTGATTGTCTGGCTCGCCGCTCTGCTGTCGGTTTATACGCTGGGACTTTATCTCGGCGCCCTGATCGCGGATGGAAAACGACCGCGCTCATAATGAACGCGGCCGTCTCGTTCCGGTCCGGCGCGACACACAATCTGCGAATGCGCGCCAGTTTCCTGCTTGCCGTGCCGGGAAAAGGGGAAACCCAGCACGCGCCCCTTATGACCGCGAGGCTTTAATACTCGCTTAAACTTCGCGTCTAAGTTTTATGCGCCCGCCTAAATTGTGCCGTGGTCTCGTCCGCAATCGCGCCTCCATTGCGGAGTCTAAGGGATTCCATGAGACGCATTTGGCAGAAATTCGGATTGCTCATCCTGCTCGCCGGAGCCCTCGCCTTCATGGCGCTGCCGGCCGTTCTGGCGATGACGCAGAGCTGAGCGATTACCAGTGCTCGGACGGCGCTGCTGCGGCAAACACTTCCTGTAGTCGCCGTTTCGTGGCGGGCGTCGCATCGTCCGGCGGGGCCAGCGGATCGCACCAGACCAATTCGGCAATCTCGCGACCAATCGGATCGCCGCAAGGCTCCCACGTCCCGGCTTCGACACGAAACAGGACGACATGGTCATTTTTCATGATCTGGTGGTTCGAGAAAATGCCCGTCTGAACCGCATCGCGCAGCAATCGTATGCCCCCTTCTTCTTCCAGCTCCTTGCGTATGGTCTGCTGGACGGTCTCGCCCCGTTCGACGCCGCCGCCCGGCAGGTAAAGACCCTTGGTATAGGTATGACGCACCAGCAGCACCTGACCGCCCTCATTTTCCACAACCGCGCGGGCGCCGAGGGTCATGGGCCGGGACAGCCGAAACCAGAGCCGGAACAGGTGCATGCGGAGATCTGTCACGTCTTTCCCCCTTTATCTGGGAATCAGGGCTCGCCAAATCAGCCAAGACGGTTTAACAGGTCGCAAGTTTTTAAAGGGCTGTCATCATGATCCACGCATCTGTCTGGGCTATCCTTGCCACTGTTGCGGTTTTCGCGATCCTCAATCTGATCGACTTTCGTCGTCTCGACTAATTGAGCGCCTTGCGTGCATGTCTGACCCGGTCGCACACCGGGATTCTCAGCCTTTTCAATGACTTTGTCCCAAACCAGACCGGGGAGGACTAAGTGGCTAATCGTGTCTCTGAAGGCCCTAAAAGAGCGCTTGTGACTGGCGCTGGCGCGCGCCTTGGCAAGGCCATGGCAGAAGCCCTGGGCGCTGATGGCTGGTCGGTCGCCGTGCACTATCGCGGCTCAAAAGCTGGCGCAGAGGCGACGGCAGAAACGATTCGGGCCTCTGGCGGCGTCGCCGAACTGGTTCAGGCCGATCTCGCCGATGAAGAACAGACCGCGACCCTGGAACGTGCAGCCCAGGAGGCGCTGGGCGGACCGCTGACGCTTCTGGTCAATTCCGCCTCGACATTTGAAGACGATAGCGCGCTGGAGCATAGCCGCCGCAATTGGGACTTTCACATGGGGCCCAATCTGCGCGCGCCCATCTTGCTGGCCCAGCATTTTGCCCGCGCCTTGCCGCAGGATGAGGCTGGTCTGATCGTCAATATGCTGGACATGCGCGTGCGCAAGCTGAACCCGCTCTTTTTCACCTATACATTGTCCAAATCGGCGCTGTGGACCGCGACGCGGACCCTGGCACAATCCTTTGCCCCGAATATCCGGGTCAACGGGATCGGGCCCGGCCCGACGCTCGAAAACGTCCATCAAAAGCCGGGTGAATTCGCTGCCGAGGCCCAGGCCACGCTTACCCAGCAGGGCTCCAATCCGGGCGAGATTGTCAAAACGCTGCGCTATCTGATCGAAGCGGACAGCATTACCGGGCAGATGATTGCCAGCGATGGCGGCCAGCACTTGATGTGGCAAACGCCGGATGTGATGCTTTAGCCGAATGGACTTTGCCTCTGACACCACGGCGCCGGCGCACCCGAACGTCATCAATGCTCTGGCAGCGGTGAATACTGGCAGCGCCTCAAGCTACGGGGCTGATCCGGTGTCCGCGCAGCTTCGCGCATCGCTCGCCAGTACATTCGAAACAGAGGATTTTGACGCCTGGGTCTGCGCAAGCGGCACGGCGTCGAATGCGCTGGCCCTGTCCGTCATGTGTTCGTCCATCGGCGCAATTGCCTGTCATGAAGAGGCGCATATTGAGCGCGATGAGCGCGGCGCGCCGGAATTCTTCACCGGCGGGGCCAAGCTGCGGCTGCTGCCCGGGCATGGCGCGCAGATCGACGAGACCGCCTTGCGTCAGGCGCTGGCGCACAATGATCCGGGTTTCGTGCATGAGACGCCGCTCGAAACCCTGTCCCTGACCAATTTGACCGAGTGCGGGACGGCCTATTCCGTCGACCAGGTTCGACACTATACGGCCCTCGCCAAGGCAGACGGCCTGAACGTGCATCTCGATGGCGCCCGCCTCGCCAATGCGCTGGTCTCAACCGGCGCCACGCCCGCCGAGATGAGTTGGAAAGCCGGGATTGATGTCCTGACCTTCGGATTGACCAAGACCGGCGCCATCGGATGCGAGATCATTCTCCTCTTTGGCGCGATGCGACAGCATTATGAGGCGCTCAAAGCCCGCGCCAAACGGTCCGGTCATATGCCGCCCAAGATGCGATTTCTGGCGGCCCAGGGCGAAGCGATGCTGGATCGGGGCCTGTGGCTGGATCTGGCGCGTCAGGCCAATCAGAAGGCCACGCTGCTGGCCGATCTCCTGTGCGCCAAACCCGGCTTTCGCCTGGCCTATCCGGTCGATGGCAATGAAGTCTTTGCTATCCTGCCAACAGAGATCGAGGCCCGCATCAAAGCTGGCGGCGTGAAGTGTTATCCCTGGCCGGGCGGATCGTATCGTTTTGTCTGTAACTGGGCGACGCCGCAGGCTGATCTCGACGCCCTGCGCGATCTATTGACTTAGGCCTGAGGCCAGCCAGCCCTGCATCAGTTTCAGGAATCCGGCTGTATCAACGGGCGATGCCTCTTTGCCGCCTAACAGCTGCTGATGCAGCGTCATGACCAGGATTGGCGACAGCATCATGAAGGCAGAGGCGCGGCGTTCGTCCAGCGTCTCGGGCTTGCCCGGCGTGGCATCCATTTTCTCGGACACCGCGCTCAGCGCCGGGTCGAGCAGATATTCCAGATAGGCCTGGCCGACCGTCTCATCCGCCATGCCCTCAATGATTCCAAAGGCATGCGCGCGGGCAAAGCCGCCATGGGTCAGGCCAGCCTCGGTGACCCGGAAATACTCTTCGACGGCAGTCGCCGTATCCGGCGAGCCGGTCGCAATCACATCCCAGAGCGGAATGGCGCGGGCATGAATGTGTTTCAGGATGGCGATGACCAGCCCCTGCCGGTCCCTGAAATAATGCCGCAATGTCGGTTCGGAGGCCTGGGCGGCGATGGCGAACTGGCGCAAGGACGGCCGGCGCAAATCATCGTTCAGCGCAAATTCCGACAACGTGTCCAGCAAAGCCGTCTTCTTGGCTTCAAAGTCGTGATTACGAACGCCCGCCGGACGAGGCATATTTCCTCCCATTCCCCACTTGCTTGGTGGCCGACGGTTTTAGCGTCACCGCTTAAGGAAATGCAACACTCCTGCGGAAAATACCAATGATTATTACAGGTTGCGCGGTTCGCGGGCGGAGCGCAGCTTTTCCGCCAGATCCAGAACCGGTTTCACGACCCGGCTGCCGGTCTGACCGATCTTCATTGCCATTTGCAGTCTGCGGGCGATGAACCGGTCCAGCGCTTCATCATCCTCGTGATCCAGCCAGTATAGAACAATGCGTGGCAAGACCGCGCTCAACAGCGCGCGCTTGGTCTGGCGATTATAGTCGGTGGCGGTGTCCCCTGCCGCTTCCCAGATCGCATCGGCGATCGACCAGACCCGTTTGACGGCGGCGCTCGCGCCCCAGGGCAGCAGACCTTTGCCGGCGGCCTTGCGGACCGCTTCCTTATGCGGGGAAAGGGCGTCCAGCCAGGCGCGAATGCCGGCCGCCACGCGTTCATGCGTGCGCAGCGCGGCCAGATCCTGGGTCGCCAGCGTGTCCAGCATCTGGTCGACGGCACGATCGAAAAAGTGATCAATCAGGTCGGTAATCCCGTTCGGGGCGGCCAAAGCCTGCTCTCCGGCACTGATCTCGGCCTCGCGGGCGGCCTGTTTGGCGGCCACGATCGACCAGCCGGTCTCGGGGACGCTCGGCAACAGCGCGTCCAACCAGCGATTTCGAAGCTTTTCGGAAGGCGTGGGCATATCTGATTCCGGGGATAGGCAAGCGGGTTTCCCCATGTTATAGGCGCGGCTTGCTTTCGGCTCTATAGGCCACAACCGCACATCTGCAGGATATTCTGCCCCGACTTTTATGGAGAGTTGACCATTATTCAGATTACTGTTCGCGACAATAATGTCGAACAAGCCCTTCGCGCGTTGAAGAAAAAGATGCAACGTGAAGGCCTGTTTCGTGAAATGAAATCCCGCACTTACTTCGAGAAGCCATCTGAAAAGAAGGCGCGTCAGAAGGCAGAAGCTGTGCGCCGCGCTCGCAAACTTGCTCGGAAGCGCGCCCAGCGTGAGGGTCTCGTCTAGACGACCCCCTGACGGAATGATTGAAACCCCCGTGCCTTTGGTGCGGGGGTTTTTTGTTTTTCGACTGGTCTGCACAAACACCCTTACGCCTCGCCACGAGGTTGAGAAATCCGACCTCGCATGGTTAGCTGAGCGTCCGTCGAGAGCCCTCAAAGGAATGAGTGTGCGCCGTGGCCGATAGATCGCCCGAACCAGACAGCCCCATACGCGTCTTCCTGTCCTATTCCAGACGCGATACCGCCTTGATGTTGCGGATTGCGGAATCGCTGCGCGCGCGCGGATTTGAGCCGGACTTCGATCAATCCTCGCACGATCCCGAAAATGTCTCTGGCGGTATTTCGGCCGAGGATGAATGGTGGCTGCGGCTTCAGGAAATGATCGCGACCTGTGATGTGATGGTGTTTCTCGCATCCCCCGCATCCGCAAAGAGCGATGTCTGTGATGAAGAGCTGGCTTATGCCCGTCAGACCGGCAAGCGCATCATTCCTGTCCTGGCCGCAGAGATCGACTTCGCCGCAGCCCCACCGCGGCTTGCGGCACTCAATGTCAAAATTGATGCGACGCAAACCGGCGACGCGTTTGATGCGACCATGGATGCGTTGCAGGCCGCCCTGAACGTCAATGTGGGATGGCGCCGCGACGGACGGCGACTCGCCGATCGGATGGCCGAATGGGACCGTCGCGATCGGCCCATGAGCCTCCTCTTGCGGCCCGGCGCTGTCGAGGATGCCGAAGCGTGGGCGGCACGGCGCCCGCGCAACGAACCGGAGCCCGGCGAGATTTACTTCGATTATGTCGCCGCCAGCCGGCAAAGGAATCGCGCCGATGAAAAACGACGCGTATTCTGGCGTCGCATCACCAGCGCACTTGTTTTCGTCGCGATTGGGCTGATGGGCTGGGGGCTGTATGCAATGGTCCAGACCCAGCGCAATGCCGAGATCACCTATTCGCAATTTCTCACCCAGGCGAGCATAGAGGCATTGGAGCGGGATGAGCCGGCCCGGGCCATGCGGTATTCCATTCTCGCCTCCACGGATACAGTCTTGTCCCCCGCTGCAGATGGGGCGCAATTCCAGCTCGGCAAAGTCGCCATGGCGGCGCGCATCCCGGTTTTGCTGCCTGACCCGTCGGGCAGTCGGGAACCAGCGCTGTATGCGCCGGTGGCGGATGAGATCGCGATCCCTGCCGGCAGAAATGGTGTTCGGATCTGGCGTCCGGATGAAACCGGCGTCTGGTCCAGCATCACGCTTTCAACCCGATCCACCGACCCGGACAGACTGGAATATTCAGCCGATGGCGCGCAGCTGTTTACCGCCGCTCACAGATCTGATGATGCCGAGATCTGGCAGCGTGATGACGTCAATGGCTGGGAAGCGACACCCCTGAACGGGCATGAAACGGGCGTCAATGTTGCGGCGTTTTCACCTGATGGCAGTCTGCTCGTGACCGCGACGCAGTCAAACGAATTTGACTCGCATTTGGTTCTGGTCTGGCAGACCGACCGAACCGGTGAGTGGTTCAGCACCGCTCTCATCGGACATACCGACTATATCACCTCGGTTTCCTTCGCATCCGATGGCACACGGTTTGCGACATCTGCTCGCGATGGCACGATCAGGATTTGGCGCCGAGGCGAAGGTCATGACTGGGTGTCCGACGTCCTGTCCGGACCTCTCAGTCAGCCCGTCGAAGTGGCTGTGTTCTCGCCAACCCGACGCGAGCTGATCGCGCTATCGAGCACCTTGCGTCTGTGGCGTGAGACGGCCCCCGATAAGTGGGAAGACATCACGCCGGTCGCGTTTCCGGAGCGTGTAGATCGCGTCTATTTTTCCCCGGATGGCAATCAACTTGCGATCCATGATGTGCTCCAAGGTTTCACAACCCTGTGGCGTCGTGACGGCACCGGCGCCTGGAATTTCGAGCATAGATGCCCGCAATATCCCGGACTTCTTTTCCCGGATGGAACGGCGTCTTGCGCCGAGATGGTCAATTATCGTGGATCGATTGACGACGTTCGGTCCTTCCGGCCGGCGCATTGGATTCGCCCCGGCATCCCGCCCGGCGAAAGGTCTATGTCCCCTGACGGACGTCACATGGCCGTTCGAACGATTGAGGGGTCTGTGCTGGTCACGCCCTTGAATGACGTTGCACGGCAACCGGTTGCAGAACTGATCGGTCATGAGAATTATCTGACTGCCGTACAGGTCTCTGCGGATGGGCGCCGTATTATCACCGCATCAGAAGATTCCACAGCGCGCATATGGCAACGCAATGAAGACGGGGTCTGGGAAGATACAGTGCTGGAAATGCCCGGCGTGCGCGCCAATGTGACGGCCGCTGCATTCGCACGGGATGGTGAGCAGGCGGTTACCGGTGCCTTCGATCGAGTCTGGTTATGGGGTCATGACGGGGACGGTTCCTGGTCCCTCAAAGCCAGGCTTGAAGGGCATGCGCAACCGATCACCAGTACCGTTTTTTCGCCGGATGGCGCGGCAATCCTATCCGCTTCTGAAGACGGAACCGCCCGCGTCTGGACGCAGATTGACGAGACTACCTGGTCCGATGAAGTCTTGACGGGACATGGGCGTGCTGTGCGGTCCGCAGCCTTTTCGCCGGACGGCCAGATCATCGTCACGGGCTCCGATGACGGCGTTGCGGCCCTGTGGCAACGCGATGAAGCCGAGCAGGCCTGGACGCCATTTCAAGCGCTTCAAGACCCGGATGAGGAGATTGTCTCGGCCACATTCTCTCCGTCGGGGGATCAGATTCTGACCGAGTCGGCCAAATCCGTGCGACTTTGGGAACAGGATGTGACCGGCGGATGGTCTCGCACAGACACGATTGATCAAGGCGTCATCGCCGGGGCGGGCGACGGATTCAATGTCGGCGGCGGTGGGGCGGCATATTCGCCGTCCGGTGATCGATTATTGACGCATGGAGATTTCTCAGCGGCGGCCACGCTGTGGCGTCGCGACCGTGATGGCGTCTGGAGTCGGGGCATCATCCCGAGCCCGAGCGCGTCCGTGGAAGCGGTGGCTTTTTTCCCGAATGGACGCCAGATCATTACGGCGGATGAGGACCATGTCGCGCGCATATGGGATGTCTCGTGGCTCACGCCTGACGATGCGCGTCGGAGTGGGCGCGTGCGCGATGCGGGTGATGTGCGAACCGTCGTTATAGAGGCCTGTGAAAAGCTGCACGCCGCGTCAATGATTGAAGGGCCCGCCCCCCAGGGCGATGGCACGATCGTCGATCATAGCCAGGCCCGGATCACCGCCGTCGACATCGAGAACGCCCCGATCTTGAGAACCATGGGGGCCGAGATTGGCATGGATGTCTGTGATAGAGTCGAGCCAGGTTTGATCGATCGCGTTTTGACGATCATTGCCCGGACAGGGCGTTAGGCGCGCCCGGTTGTCGTCTCGAGGTGGCCATATGTCTCCAGCCCCCCGCTCCCCCTTTGCATTCTTCGCGATCACCCTCATATACACGGCTGCCTAGACTAAGGAGCCGTCATGAGCCTGCGCGTTGCGATCCAGACCGATCCATTGGAAACCGCCAATGTCGAGACCCATACGACGTTTGCCCTCGCTGAAGCGGCGCAGAAAATCGGGGCACAGCTGTTTGAATATCAGCCGGAAGACCTGACCTATCGCGAAGACCGGATCACCGCCTGGGCACGGCCGATGAAAGTCCAGCGCGTGGCCGGAACGCCCGCCCTGTTCGAAGACCGCGTGACGCTGGATTTACGCAACGATATAGATGTCGTTCTGATGCGCCAGGACCCGCCCTTTGACATGGCCTATATTACCGCCTGTCACATTCTCGAATTGCTCAAGCCCGACACACTGGTCCTGAACGATCCGGAACATGTCCGGTCCGGTCCGGAAAAACTGTATCCGCTGCTCGATCCGCAATTCATGCCGCCCACCCTGATTTCGCGAGACAAGGCGGCCATCGCCGATTTCCGAAACGATCATCGCGATGTCATCGTCAAACCGCTTTACGGCTTTGGCGGCGGCGACGTGTTTCGGGTCAAACCGGAAGACAGCAATTTCAGCCCGCTGATCGATCTGTTCCGAGGCCGCACCCGTGAGCCCCTGATCGTCCAGGCCTTTCTGCCGGCTGTGGCAGATGGCGACAAACGAATCATTCTGATTGATGGCGAAGTGGTTGGCGGCTTCAACCGCATCCCGATCAAGGGACATGCGCGATCAAATCTCGCCGTTGGCGGAACCGCCGAGCCGAGCGATTTGAGCGAAGCGGATCTCGCCATTTGCGCCGCCATTGGCCCGGATCTGAAGGCCCGCGGGCAAGTCCTGGTCGGGCTCGACGTGATTGGCGGGCGCCTGACTGAGGTCAACAATACGTCACCAACAGGTGTACAACAGGTGCGAGACTTTACAGGACGCGATCCAGCAGCGATGTTCTGGGACGTTGTGCAAGACAAGCTTGCCAATCCTTAGCCTGATGGCCAAAAATGGAGCCATGATGATGAAAGCTCTTTCAATCGCCGCACTGTTCACACTGGGCGTTGCCGGCACCGCCTGTTCACAGGCCAATGAATCTGCCCCCGAAGTCACCACAGCCGAAACCGAACAGGTCGACGCTACTGAAACAGCGCCTGAGGTCAGCGGCAGCTTCAATCTCGGTCTGCCGACCGAAACCGCTGCCGCCCCGGATGTTGGCGGCAGTTTCAATCTCGGCCTGCCCACCGATGCACCGGCGAGTACGGCCGGCTTCAATCTCGGCACCGAAGTTGCGGCCTCAAACGGTCTTTCGGAACTGCCGGAAATCGAAGCGCCGATCGATGCGGAAGACGCACCAGAAACCGATGAAGACGACGAACCAATTATTCGCCTCGAATAAAGTATAAACGCGTTCTTTATCTGTTCTATACTTTCTGTTACAGTTTGATGGAAAGTATAGAATCTCATGGTCGCGAGAATTACGACATTTGCATTTGAGGGTATAGAAGCCGCGCCGGTCGATGTGCAAGTGCACATGACGGGCAGCAGCCAGCCCTATTTCATGATCGTTGGCTTGCCCGACAAGGCGGTCGGCGAAAGCCGCGAACGGGTGCGCGCGGCGTTCAGCGCCATTGGACTCGCCCTGCCGCCCAAGCGGATCACCGTCAATCTCGCCCCGGCCGACTTGCCAAAGGAAGGCAGCCATTACGATCTCGCCATTGCGCTTGGCATCATGTCCGCCATGGGCATTTTTCCGGCGGATGTCCTGACCGGGCATGCCGCCATCGGAGAATTGTCGTTGGATGGGCAGCTTGGCCCGACGCTGGGAGTTCTGCCCGCGGCGATCAGGGCGCTCGAGATGGATTTGCGGCTGATTTGTCCTGAAGTGTGCGGCTCAGAAGCCGCCTGGGCGGGAGAAGGCAATCTGGCGGCGCCCAATCTGCTCTCCCTGATCAATCATTTCTCCGGACGGACGCCTTTATCATGCCCGCCGCCAAGTGCCGTGGCAGAAATGCCTGACCCGCATGACCTGCGCGATGTAAAGGGCCAGGACGGGGCGAAGCGCGTGCTCGAAATTGCCGCTGCCGGGGGACACAATTTGCTATTCTGTGGCCCGCCAGGGTCCGGGAAATCGATGCTGGCCAAGCGCCTGCCCGGCCTGTTGCCGCCACTATCTGCACGGGAATTGCTCGAAGTATCGCAAATTCAGTCTGTCTCAGGCTTGCTCGAGCGGGGGCAGCTCTCTCATGCGCGGCCCTTTCGCGCGCCGCACCACTCGGCCTCGATGGCGGCCCTGGTCGGCGGCGGCATCCGGGCTCGCCCGGGCGAAGTCTCGCTGGCCCATCATGGCGTCCTGTTTCTGGATGAGTTGCCAGAATTCACGGCCCAGGTCCTCGACAGTTTGCGCCAGCCCCTGGAAGACGGCGAAGTGACGATTTCCCGCGCCAACCGGCATGTCAAATACCCGGCCCGGTTTCAGCTGATCGCTGCCATGAATCCCTGTCGCTGCGGCGGCGCGATGGATGGTGCACCCTGCCGAAAGGGCCCGCGTTGTGCCCAGCAATACCAGGCCCGATTATCCGGCCCGTTCATTGACCGGATTGATCTATTCTATGACACGCCGGCTGTGACCGCTGCGGACCTGGCCGGTCCGCCAGCAGAGGAAGGATCGGCAGAAGTTGCAGGTCGCGTCGCCCGCGCCAGGGCCATTCAGGCGCGGCGATATGAAGGCGAAGCGGCGCATTTGCAGCGCTATCTGAATGTCGATGCCAGCGTCGACCTGCTTGGCACATGCGCGCGCCCCAACGCGCCCGGCGAAGCGCTTTTGCAGGACGCGGCGCGAACCCTGTCTTTGTCGGCACGGGCCTATCACCGCGTGCTGAAAGTCGCCCGCACAATTGCCGATCTTGAAGCCAGCGAAGAGGTCCGCCGGATCCATATCGCCGAGGCATTGTCCTATCGCCGCCGCCCGCTTGAGGACACCCAGTCCAGCGCCCTGAATCGCCTGAATGTTTGAGCGCCGCTATTAAGCAATTCCTCAAGGCCTTGTGTCATAGAAATGGGGATGAGCGAGAAAAAGACAGATCACAACGCGGAACAGGCCTTTCTGGCCACGGCCAGCCATGAAATCCGGACGCCTTTGAACGGCATTCTCGGCACCGTGTCCTTACTGCTGGAAACGGACCTCAACCCGGCGCAGCGGGAATATGCGGATGCCATTCGCAATTCCGGAGAGCGTTTGCTGGATCTGTTGAACAATGTGCTCGATTTTGCCCGCCTGGATGCCGGCTCGATAGAGCTGTCAAACGAAGTCTTCCGCCCGACGGCGCTGGCACGAGAAGTGGTTGAACTTCTCTCCCCGAAGGCCCACGCGCGCGGGCTCGACATCGCCTTGCGTTGCCACACCGAACGGGCGCTGACCCTGTTTGGCGATTCCGGCAAGACCAGACAGATCCTGTTCAACCTGGTCGGCAATGCCCTGAAATTCACCGAAGACGGCGCCGTCCTGATCGATCTCGATTATTGCGACGGCGCACTCTGTCTCGATATTTACGATACAGGTCCCGGCATTCCCGAGGCAGACCAGAAGACCCTGTTCACGGCCTTCCAGCAAATCAGCCATGAAGACGCGCAGAAGGATGGCGGCGTCGGACTGGGCCTCGCCATCGTGAAGCGCATTTGCGACGCCATGGGCGGCGAAATTTCGATTGTCAGCCAGCTTGGCCTGGGCACCTGTTTCCAGGTTCGCCTGCCCTTCAAGAAAGTCGCCCCGAAGGAACGGTTTCCGGCCAATGACGCGATTGACGGGCGCATCGCCCTGGTTGGCCTTCCTGCTGGAACAGCTTTGTCGGCATCCGCCACGCTCGTTCGCGCCGGCGCCCGTGTTCTGAACGCGGCGCGCCCCGAAGCCGCGTTGAAAATGGATGCCAAACTGATCCTGGCCAATGCCGATCTGCCGGAACGCACGCTCAAGGCCTTGTGCCGATCGGCGCCGACGCTGATCGTGCTGCGGCATGAGGATCGTACCGAGATGCCGCGTTTTCGCACCATTGGCGCGGCCGGCTGGTTGATCCGACCCTTGCGCGCCGCGTCAGTGATCGAGCGCGTCGGACTGGCCATCGCTGGCGGCACACCGGGCGAGAACGACGCGCCGGAATCCGGGTCGGGACATGTTCTGATCGCCGATGACAATCCAATTAATGGTCTAATTGCACGCCGTGCCTTGGAATCGTCAGGATTCATCGTCACCGTGGCAGGCACCGGACGCGAGGCGCTCGACGTGGTCGAGCAAATCAGTCCAGACTTGATCTTGATGGATTTGCGCATGCCAATCATGGACGGATTTGAAGCGACCAAACGCTTGCGGGCGAGCGGTAATCGTGTGCCCGTCATCGCCGTCTCGGCCGAGATTAATCCGGAAATCGAAAAACGCGCCCGCCTGGCCGGCGCGAATGGCGTGGCGGCCAAGCCGCTAGAAGCCGAAGCCTTGCGCCAACTCGCCTTCAAATGGATCGATATGCCATCGCAGGCAGGCGCCGCGTGAGCGAGGCCATCGCCAGAGAGGTCAAGGAATCCCCGCGCCTGTTCAGGGCTTTCCAATCGCTGCGTGATCGACGTATGGCGGCGATGCTGTTGCTCTCCTTCGCCGCCGGCATTCCATACGGCGTCGTGATTGGCACATTGAATGCCTGGTTCACAGAAGCGAAGGTCGATGTCTCTCAAGCGGGCGTGCTGTCCTTCATTATTCTGGCTTACAGTTTCAAATTCATCTGGGCGCCCGGATTTCAGAAAGCGAGCCACCCGATCAAGACCCCGTTTGGCGCGCGGCGTAGCTGGCTGATCACATTTCAGGTGCTGATCGCCATTCTGATTGGCGTCCTTTCATTGACCAATCCTGTGACCTCGTTGGGACTGGTGGCCATCGCGGCGCTGGCCATCGCGATCCTGTCTGCGACGCATGACATTGTCCTGGATGCCTGGCGGATCGAAGTCGCTCGCAATGATGAAGATCTCGACCTGATGTCGGCGCTGTATCAGTTTGGCTATCGCATTGCCGGCCTGATGACCGGTGCTCTGGCGCTGGTGGCCGCAGCGCGGATTGGCTGGCCCGTCACAATCGCGCTGCTCGGCATTCTGATGCTCATCTCTATGGTCGGCACATTTGTGGCCCCTGAACCAGAGACCCAGCAGACGAAAGAAGCCGGCAAACTGGCGCGGGAATCGCTGATCGCGCAGAAAATCCGCCAATGGGCATCCAGCGGGGTCATCGTCGCATGGGGCATCGCGATTTTCATGTTGCTGAGCTTCATGTGGACCTATCTGACCTTCACACCGCCCACGCCGGAACAAATTGAAGCGGGGGCAGCGGAAAGCCCATTGAGCCCGCGCGTTTTCATGCGCACACAGGCGCCGATCATTGTTGCCCTCACCGTTTTGGTTCCTGCCATCGTGGCGGCCTTTCTGCTACGCAACGGCACCAGCGCGGTCAGTGAGTCCGCCTCTTCAACGCTGATCACCAAAGCCACAGACGCGATATTTGGCGCCGTGATCGTTCCGCTCATGGACCTGGTGCGCCGCCTCGGCTGGGCCTTTATCCTGATCCTGGCACTGATCCTGACTTATCGGTTCGCGGATCTGGTCTGGGGTTCATTCGCTTATTTCTTCTATCTGGATGACCGGTTCGGCGCACTCTGGATGACCAATGATGAAGTCGCGGTCGCGTCCAAGACATTCGGCGTCATAATGACCGTCGCTGGCGCGGGCCTGGGCGCCGTTGCGCTCGTCTTCCTTGGACGCATGCCCTGCTTGCTGATTGGTGGGCTCCTGGCCGGCGCCACCAACCTGCTTTTCGCTGACCTCGCCGCTGGCCGCTATATCGCTGAAACCGCAACATTTGTTCCGACGGAAGGCGGTGATACCGTGATGGCCTTCATGGCCATGACCGGCCTGGATCATGTCATCAATCTGATCCCGCCCATTTTCGGATTGGAAAACCGACCTGAGCTGACGCGGCTGATGGGCGCCATTGCCGGTGAAAACCTGGCCGTTGGATTTGCCAGCGTCGCATCGGTGGCCTTCCTGACCTCGATCGTGAATCCGAAATATGCGGCGGTTCAGTATGCACTACTGGCCTCTCTGACCATGCTCATCGGCTCGCTTGGTCGCGCCTGGCTAGGTGAGTTGATCGAGACAGATGGCTATTACACGGTCTTCGTCACGACCTTCTGGATCGGCATGGTGCCGGTGGTACTGGTCGCCCTGGAATGGATGCGCCAGATCAGATATGGCGCACCCTCCGCCGCATCTGCGGATGCGACGGACGCTCTATAAGCGGCTATCGAGGCCTAAGACCCGACCCGATCAATATCGAACGCTGCAACGGTCGCGAGATTTACGATATCGTTCACCGTCGCGCCGAGCGAGGCGATCTGAACCGATTTCGACATGCCCAGCAGAATTGGACCGATAATCGTCGCCCGCGACATGCCTTCCAGCAGCTTGGTCGAGATCGAGGCCGAATGAATGGCCGGCATGACCAGGACATTGGCTTCTCCAGACAGACGCGAGAACGGGTATAGCACTTTGTGCATCGGGTTCAGCGCGACGTCCGCCGCGATGTCACCTTCATATTCAAAGTCGCAATCGCCACAGGCATCGAGAATCTCAACCGCATCACGGACTTTCTCGGCTCGCTCGCCCATTGGATTGCCAAAGGTCGAATAGGACAGGAAGGCGACGCGCGGCACGAAGCCAAGGCGCTTCACCGCCATCGCCGCTTCCTTCGCAATGCCCGCCAATTGCTCGCCATTTGGCAGCTCATTGACGCTGGTATCCGCGATAAAGATTGTCTTGCCGCGATTGATCACCATCGACATGCCAATCACGTCTGAATCCGGCAATGGATCCAGCGACAAGCGCACATCGGTCAGGCAGACATCATAATTCCGTGTCACCCCGGTCACCATCCCGTCAGCGTCGCCATGGGCCAGCATGCAGCTGCCAAAGACGTTCCGGTCCTGATTGACCAGACGCTGGGCATCGCGCTTGAGATAGCCGCGGCGCTGCAGCCGGTCATAAAGATAATCCGTATAATCGGCATTGCGGTCCGACAGACGGGCATTGACGATTTCCAGGGCGCCTTCCGGCACGCCCATCTGTTTCATGGTGCGCTCGACCTGGGCCTGGCGACCGATCAGGATCGGCTTGCCCAATCCCTGCTGCTTGAACGTCCAGGCGGCGCGGACGACTTGTGGCTCTTCGCCTTCGGCAAACACGATGCGCTTCTGCTCGCGGCGGACCGCCGACTGAACACCTTGCAGGAAGGACGCGGTTGGGTCGAGGCGGCGCGCCAGGGAATGGCGATACTCTTCCATATCTTCGATCGGCTTGCGGGCGACGCCGGTATCTATGGCGGCCTGGGCCACGAAAGGTGGAATGAAGCTGATCAGGCGCGGGTCGAAGGGCGTGGGAATGATATAGTCCGGGCCGAATTGCGGGCGGGCGCCGTGATAGGCGGCGGCGACCTCATCCGGCACATCTTCGCGCGCCAGTTCAGCCAGCGCTCGCGCCGCGGCGACTTTCATTTCTTCATTGATGCTGCGCGCCCGGACATCCAGAGCGCCGCGGAAAATATATGGGAAGCCGAGCACATTATTGACCTGGTTCGGATAGTCCGACCGGCCAGTGGCAATGATTGCATCGCCGCGCACGGCCTTGATCTCTTCCGGTGTGATCTCCGGATCCGGATTGGCCATGGCAAAGATGATCGGATTCTTGGCCATGGATTTGACCATGTCCTGGCTGACCGCGCCCTTGACCGACAGGCCGAGGAAACAATCGGCCCCGTCCATCGCTTCAGCCAGGGTGCGCTTGTCCGTCTTGACCGTGAAGGCGGATTTGAATTGATCCATTTTCTCGGTCCGACCCTCGAACAGGACGCCGCGGCTGTCGCACATCAGAATATTTTCGGCTTTCACACCCAGGTGACGGATCAGGCCGGCCACGGACAGGCCGGCGGCGCCGGCGCCGGAAACCGCAACCGTCAAATCTTCCAGGCGTCGCCCGGTAATCGCACAGGCATTGATAATACCTGCGGCGGCGATGATCGCCGTCCCGTGCTGGTCATCATGAAAGACCGGGATATCCAGCTCATCACGCAAACGCTGTTCGATGATAAAGGCTTCAGGCGAGGCAATATCCTCGAGATTGATGCCGCCCCAGGTGGCGCCGATATTGCGGACCACAGTGCAGAATTCATCAATATTCTTGGTTTCAACCTCGACATCGAAACTGTCTATGTCGGCGAATCGTTTGAACAGAACCGACTTGCCTTCCATGACCGGCTTCGACGCCATGGCGCCGAGATCCCCGAGACCGAGAATAGCGGTTCCGTTCGAGATCACCGCGACCATATTGCCTTTGGCAGTGAAATCATAAGCCAGATCGGCATCACGCCCGATCGCTTCGACGGGCACGGCAACACCGGGACTATAGGCCAGAGACAGATCCCGCTGGGTCTGCATCGGCTTGGTTGGCATCATCGAGATTTTGCCGGGCGTTGGCTGCGCGTGGAAATCGAGCGCTTCCTGATCGGTAAAGCTTGGACGCTTGATGGACATGATCATTTCGCCTTTCGAGGCTTTTTGAAATTTGTGGAGCCTCATAAGCCTGTCCGCAAGGGGGGACAAGCGGTTGTGATTGCTTTATTCGGAACAGTTGTTGAAGGATTCGCAAGACTGTGCCCGACACCGCTGGAACCGTGAAAAAACCAAAGGCCCCGACCCCCTTTATGGCGCAATACCTTGCCATAAAGGCGCAGCATGACGATGCGCTTCTGTTTTTTCGCATGGGCGATTTCTATGAACTGTTCTTTGAGGACGCGGTCAGGGCGGCGGAAATCCTGGATATCACCCTCACATCGCGCGGCGAACATGATGGCAAACCGATCCCGATGGCCGGCGTTCCCTATCATGCCGCGGAAGGCTATCTCGCCCGGCTGATCAAGGCGGGGGAGCGTGTCGCGGTCTGCGAACAGACAGAAAGTCCGGCCGAGGCCAAGAAACGCGGCTCGAAAGCGATCGTCAATCGCGCCATTGTGCGAATCGTAACGCCGGGCACGATCACAGAGGAAAGCCTGCTGCCCGCACGCCAGGGCCAGGCGCTGGTCGCCGTTTCTTTGTCCGCTGCCGGCACAGAAGCCGCCTTCGCTGCCTGTGACGTCTCCACCGGCTATTTCGAAATACGCGCCTTTGAACCGGAAACCCTGGCGGAAACGCTCGGCGCCCTGCCGATCAAGGAATTGCTGGTCACCGAACGCGATGCTGATCGGCCGCTGGTCCGCGCGGCGGATGAAGCGTTGCGTCCGCCCACCACCTATCGCCCGAACAGCGCTGCCAGCGTCAAATCCGGCGAACGTCTGCTCAAGGATGCGTTCAAGGTCGCGGCATTGGACGCCTTTGGCGTGTTCTCCAAACAGGAACTCGCCGCCGTCGGCCTGCTGCTGGACTATCTGACCCTGACGCAAGCGGGCGCCGAGATCCGCCTCGACCCGCCACAACGCGGATCCAGCGCCACGGTTCTGGCGATCGACCCGGCCACCCGCGCCAGTCTCGAAATTGATACCGCGCTGAATGGCGGCCGACAGGGCACCTTGCTGGCCACTGTGGATCGAACCCTGACCTCGCCAGGGGCCCGGCTGCTGGCCGCCCGTCTCGCCCGGCCGGAGACGGATGCAGACGCGATTGGCGTGCGACATGATGCGATCGAGTATTTCCTGGCCAATGATCATTTGCGGGAGGCGATCCGCATCGCGCTGAAATCCGCGCCGGATCTGGAGCGCGCCCGGTCGCGCATCCGACTGGATCGCGGCGGCCCGCGCGATCTGGCGGCGATTGCGAGCGCGCTCAAGGCGGGTGAGAAAGCGGTGGCCGAAGTCACCCGCGCACAGACCCATCCGCCAGACCTGATCGAAATGGCGCTCGAGGCCCTGACCCTGTCCGACCAACCCGACCTTGCGGCCTTGTGCCATGATCTCGGGCAAGCGCTGACCGAGGACTTGCCGACCCTGGCACGAGATGGCGGCTTCATCGCGACGGGCTGGGATCTGGCGCTGGACGAGGCGCGCGCGCTGAAATCGGACAGCCGCCAGATCATTGCCGAACTCCAGACCCGCTATGCTGACCAGACCGGCATCAATGCCCTGAAGATCAAGTTCAATAATGTGCTGGGCTATTTCATCGATGTCCCGGCCCGCCATGCAGACCCGATGATGCAGGCGCCGCTGGCCGAGACCTTTATCCATCGCCAAACCCTGGCCTCGAATGTCCGGTTCTCGACGGCGGAACTGTCGGAACTGGCCGGCAAGATCTCGCGCGCCGACGATATCGCCAAAGGCCGCGAGCTGGCGATTTTCGAAACCTTCTGCCAACGGATTGAAACGCTGTCCGCCCCGCTCAGCCAGGCCGCCTATGCACTGGCGGAGCTGGACACCGCGACGGCGGGCGCCGAATGGGCCAGCGAAGTCGGCGCGGTTCGCCCGGTCCTGTCAGATGCACCTGTGTTTGAAGCCGAAGGCCTGCGCCATCCCGTCGTTGAGGCGGCGCTGCGCAAACAAGGCGAAGGCTTTACCGCTAATGATACAGGCCTCGATGCGCGCGGAGAGACAGCGCCGCGTCTGGCTCTGGTCACCGGACCGAACATGGCGGGTAAGTCGACTTATCTCCGGCAGACCTGCCTCGCCGTCATTCTGGCGCAAGCCGGTCTTTATGTTCCGGCACGCAAACTCACGCTGGGCCTGGCAGATCGCATCTTCTCGCGCGTTGGCGCCAGCGATGACCTGTCCCGCGGCCGCTCGACCTTCATGGTTGAAATGGTCGAGACCGCCGCCATCCTGACCCAGGCGACCCCGCAATCCTTTGTCATTCTGGACGAAGTCGGCCGCGGCACCTCGACTTATGATGGCCTCGCCATTGCCTGGGCAGCGGTCGAACACCTGCACAATACAAATAAGTGTCGGGCCCTGTTCGCAACCCATTATCATGAGTTGACGGGCCTCGCAGAGGATCTGCCATCGGCCACCAACCTCTCACTGCGCGCAAAAGAGTGGAAGCATGAACTGGTCTTCCTGCATGACGTACAGCCCGGACCGGCAGATCGATCCTATGGCGTTCAGGTGGCGCGCCTCGCCGGATTGCCGGCGCGAGCCGTCAAACGCGCCGAACAGGTCTTGAAGAAACTGGAAGCGGCCCCGGATGCGGTCGACACGCTCCCCCTCTTCGCGGCCAGCCTGGAGAGCGAGCCGGACGCGTCCGACCCGATTGATCACCCGGCCATCACCCTCCTCGAAAACCTGGATCCTGACAGTTTGACGCCGCGTGAAGCGCTCGATTTGATCTATAAACTTAAGGACAAGACCTGAGGATCGCTATCGACGCCTGTGCCAATATATTCTACAGATTCACCGATGGGAGAGGCTGCATCAGTCAGCTAATATCAAGGCAAGACAAGGATAGCTGGGAACGCCATGGCTTATGAAACACTCTTAACCGAGGTGGATGGTGAAGTTGCGGTCATCACATTGAACCGACCGGATGCGATGAATGCGTTCAACAATCAATTGATGGATGAATTGACCGCCGCGCTGGATCGCTTTGATGAGGATCCGGAGATTGGCTGCATCGTGATTACCGGCTCCAAGAAAGCCTTTGCCGCCGGCGC
>JBCCCT010000025.1:0-24797 GCA_039033355.1 Pseudomonadota bacterium
CGCGCCCATAAGCTGGTCGCGATTGGCCATATAGTCGGCGGCCTGCATCGTTGTCAGGGCGCGGCCATGCACAACGACTTGCGCCGCGCGATCGGTTTCCGGTTTGAGCAGGACCGGGTTCATGTCGGTGTGGGGTGCCAGCCCTGCGGCGCGGGCTTGCAAGGCTTGCGCGCGTCCAATCTCGCCGCCGCCCGGACAAGCGGCGGCATTGTTGGACATGTTTTGAGGTTTAAACGGCGCCACCTTGATGCCGCGGCGCCGCGCAATTCGACACAGCGCGGCCGTGAGAACGGACTTTCCGACATCCGACCCGGTCCCTTGCAGCATCAGGGCTTTTGTCATTGATCGCCGCTCCTCATCACACATCGTGGGCCAGGACGCGTCATAGCGAATTAGGCGAGAATGGCGACTGTTGTCTCTGACTGGAAGCCATTAAACGTGGTGGCCATGGCCTGGCCATAAGCGCCGAGGTGACAAATCTCGATCCAGTCGCCTTCGCGTGTATCGGCTGGTAGCTCGAAAGGACCCGCCATCATATCCAGGCTGTCACAAGTCGGGCCAAAGAACCGGAATGCGCTGGTCTTGTTATCTGATCCGCCTTCTCGATGCAGTTTTACCGGATATTTCCAGGCGCATTGTGCGGCATCAAACAAAGAGCCGTACGAGCCTTCATTGAGATAGAGATCATTGCCCTTGCGAAGCTCGACCCGTGCGAGGGTTGATCCTCCTTCACCGCAGAGGGCGCGGCCGGGTTCGCCAATGATTTCCAGATCGCCAAACCCGAACATCTCAATGCCTTTGCGGATGCGAGCAAAATAGTCCGTCATGGGCGGCGGCGTCAGACCTGGATAAGCGACCGGAAATCCGCCGCCGCAATCAAGGCTATCAATTTGCACGTCGGCCATTTCCAGCAAGCCCTGCACATAGGACAGCGCGCGGATGAAGTCGGCCGGGTCCATGCACTGACTGCCAACATGGAAGCAGACCCCGAGTTTTTGAGAGACGGGACGCGCCGCGCGGAGCAGCTCAATCGCGGTCGCATAGTCAGCGCCATATTTGCCATCGAGCGGCATGCTCGCCGAGCCACCTTTCGGCAAGGCCAGACGCAAATGCAGGTGCAGGTCCTGCGCATCATTGGTTTCGATCAGGATCTTGCCGAGCTCCGCCGCACAGTCGAACGCAAAGTGTCGGACCCCCGCCGCATAAGCGTGTCGAATGGTCTTCCGCGACTTGACCGGGTGCATCAGATACAGCTCAGCATCGGGGCACGCGTCCAGGACCAGATCGATTTCGCGGATTGAGGCGACATCATAGCCGCGCACACCACTCGCCCAGAGAGTCTTGAGTACAGCCGGGTGCGGGTTGGCTTTGACCGCGTACAGCGTCTTGCCTGGAAAGGCCTCCAGAAACAGTTTCGCAGCCGCTTCGATCCGTTGCGGATAAAGGACGTAGATGGCGTCATCGCCCTCATAAGCGGCGATCGCGTCCGCAATGGAATTGAACGCCGAGAGACCGAACGGGCGGTCGAAATCCGGGAGCAGGGCAGGTTGAGCACGATTGGCAGATTGAGCGTTAAACATGGGCTGATCGGTTCCGAAAACGCGATGGTGAAACATCGAAGTGGGGCAGGGACAGACGCGACGTTGATCGCGCGTCCGGCTCAGTCGGAAAGGGCGGGCGCTGGCCCGCGATCAGCGTTATATAGGCTCGGCGACAGCGGCCATGTAATCGGCATCCTTGGCGAAGGGCCGATGCACAGTTGTGGTATCAAACGCAACATCGATGCGCTTGATCAGAAGCTTCGGAATGAAAGGGCAATGGCCCGTCAGGGGATGAGTCATCCAAGTATCCTCGCAAAGCAAGATCGGCCGAAACCAACATTGAAAGTGAAGACAGTTGGGCTCCCCCGTACTGACAGCTCAATATGAGCTCGTCGTGGTTCGCTTACTTGTCAGCGGCGCACATATGAAATCCACAGGCTGAGGTCAAGGATTTTTCTGACCTCAGCCCGTTGATTGGAAAGCTTTATCTAGACCACCAGCCGCGCTTTTTCTTTTTAGGCTTGGCCGTCGTTTCGAGCACGGGCTCCGACGAGATCGGGGCCGGGGCTTCTTCTTTCACCAATTCCGGTTCCGGCGCCGGGACTGGGTCCGCGGCTGGCTCCGGGTCTGAAACGGTTTCCAAGACAGGGGCAGGATCTGGTTCTGGCTGAGATTCCGGCTCAATTTCCTGCTCTGGGACGTCCGCTTCGACCGGATCGGAATTCTCAACCACCAGCTTGATGGGCGGTTCTTCCTCGGCAATCGCTGGCGCTTCTTCAACCGGGGCGGGGGAGTCTTCTGATGGTGACTCCTCACTTGCCTCAAGACTTGTTTCTGCCGTTTCCGGGGTCTCTTCACTGCGTTTTTTGCGGCGGCGGCGGCGACGTCGCTTCTTGCCTTCTTTCGGTTCGCCGTCACTTTCAGCATCCGCGGCTTGCGGCTGTGGCTCAGATTGCTGGCTTGGGGCGGCAGGCATCGCGACGAGTTTCGCGTCCAGTCCCCCTTCAGAGGCAACGGGCAGCTCATCGGGTTCATCGCCGAGCAGATTAGAGACAGACAAGGCCAGCCCATCGAGAAGGGCTCCACCATCGGATGGCGGCGCGCCTGGATCCAGGACCTCATTCTCTTTGCGCCGACGGCGACCCCCGCGGCGTCCGCGGCGGCGGCGCTTACGGCGCCCACCGGAGTCCTCGCCATCGTCTTCCGACGCAATGGCTGGATCGGTTTCGTCCTCATCATCATCTTCGGCCTCTGGCAGGAGATGATCATCCTCATCACCGACCAGATAGTCGGCGCGATTGAATTTCTGGCGACGCCGTCGGCCGCTTGAAGTCTTGTCAGCGTCGATTTCAAAGTCGCCCGGGATCATATTGGCGGACGATTTGATTGCGATTGTATAGCCCGCTTCCTCTTCGATCACGGAGAGCAGGTCGCGTTTCGAGTTGAGCAGGTAGAGCGCGACATCTGTCGGCGCAGTCACCGTCATGCCACGCAAGCCGCCACCGGCTGCGCGGGCTTCGATCGCACGCAGCAATTGCAGGGCCGAAGACGGAATGGAACGACGACGCCCCGTGCCGTCACAGGCCTCACACTTTTCGGATGTGGCTTGCAGCACGCCCGCCCGACGGCGCTGACGTGAGATTTCCATCAGACCGAATTGCGAGATGCGATTGTTCTGAACCCGCGCCCGGTCAAGCTTGAGCGCGTCTTTCATCTTCCGTTCGACGGCGCGATTATTCTTGTTCTCGTCCATATCGATGAAATCGATGACGACGAGCCCCGCCAGATCCCGCAAACGCATTTGTCGGCAAGCTTCCTCGGCCGCTTCGAGATTGGTATGTAGCGCGGTCTGTTCGATATTGCGTTCTCGGGTCGACTTGCCCGAGTTCACGTCGATCGCGACCAGCGCTTCGGTCTGGTTGATGACGAGATAGCCGCCGGATTTCATGCTCACCACGGGTGAGAAGATCGAGTCGAGTTGATCCTCGACCCCTTCCTTGACGAAAAGCGGGGCCTGGGCGGTCCAGCGTTTCACCTTTCGCGCCTGGGTCGGCATTAAGGTTTTGGCGAGGTCCTTGGCTTCGCGATAGGCGCGTTCGCCCTGAACCACGACTTCTTCAATCTCGCGATCAAACATGTCGCGCATGGCCCGATGGACCAGACCGCCTTCCTCGTGAATGCGTTGCGGGGCGGTCGATTCCAGCGTTTTGTTGCGGATCTTGCTCCAGAGCTTCTGGAGGTAATCATAGTCGCGGCGAATTTCAGACTTGGTCCGCTTTGCGCCGGCGGTGCGAACGATCAGACCCATGCCCTTGGGCACGGACAGATCGTCCATTATGACTTTCAGCCGTTTGCGGTCATTGCCGTTTGGGATCTTGCGTGAAATGCCGCCACCGCGCGGTGTATTCGGCATCAGAACAGAGTAACGACCAGCCAGTGAGAGATACGTGGTCAGCGCCGCGCCTTTATTGCCGCGCTCTTCCTTGACGACTTGCACCAGCAGCACCTGACGGCGGCGGATGACTTCCTGGATCTTGTAACGACGGGTGATCGAGGTCCCGCGCGACTTGCGGGCGCCGCGGCGGCGGCGTTCCGGCTTGGCGGACTTTTTCTTCGGCGCCTCGTCCTCGCTCTCGGTGTCATCGTCGGAAGCCTCGGCACTATCTTCCGACGTCGCTTCTGCGGCCTCGGTTTCGTCCGCTTCAGCGTCCGCGGTGTCGTCTTCGCTGGCGGCTGTTAGCTCATCGTCTTCCGCGTCGACCGTATCGTCATCGGAATCATCATCATCGACTTCCGAATCGATTTCGTCGTCTTCGTCATCCTCTGGATCATCGTCGGCGGCCTGTTCGGCTTCGCGCGCGGCTTCTTCAAGCAGCTTCTCGCGATCTGCTTGCGGCAATTGGTAATAGTCCGGATGGATTTCGCTGAAGGCGAGGAATCCGTGGCGATTACCGCCATATTCCACGAAACAGGCTTGAAGAGAGGGCTCCACTCGCGTCACTTTCGCGAGATAGATGTTGCCTCTTAATTGTTCGCTGCCTGTGGTTTCGAAATCAAAGTCTTCAACTCGACCTTTGTTGACGAGTGCGACACGGGTCTCTTCCGGGTGGACCGCGTCGATCAGCATGAGTTTGCTCATAGTAAACTGCCTTATAGGCTGGCGGCGCTAATACCCTGTTTGTTTGAGGGTATTTGCGGATCACACCAGCAAATGTGTTATTAGGGACAGGCAACGCGACGGTCCGGCCTGCTCTGTCTGTAGAGCGGCGCGCAGTTCCGATTTTGTAGGCCTGTAAGCTCATATTATCCGTTCCGGTATCGACGATAGTGCAGGGGGTTAGGCCTGTTCACCCGCCGTTCGGGGATTCTGTTTTTCGCCCCGTTTTCGGGGTTATCCCTACATGCCCTTTCTGATTGTGAATTGAAAGACCCAAAATGCGGGGATGCGGATGAATATTCTCAATATGTTGATAAATCTATGATTAAGATTGATTGGATTAGAGACAGCAATCAGATAAAAAAGGCGCGTGGGGCGCCTGATTAGCGGATCTTTGCATGCGTGTGGTGACGGTTTTCATTTTGGCAGTCCTGTCGGCCTTTTGCGCCGCAATGGCGGCTGCGCAGGTTCAGTCCGTCGGCGTTGCTGGCGACGGCGAATTCACCCGAATCACGATCACCTCGCAGGATGCGTTCAAACCCGATATTTTTCTGCGCGATACAGAAGATGGCCGCGTCATAGAGATGGTGCCGGCCCGGTTTCGGCTCGGTCAGGATCCGTTTTATGCTGAACCAACGGGCGGGGTGTTTGCCTATACGCTCGACACGGATCGGATTGTTTTCGAGCTGGAACAGCCGATGATGGTGATGCGGGAGATCGACTTACCCCCAACGGGGAGCGAGACTCTGTATCGATACATTCTGGACCTTTCAGGGGTCTCGGCAGCTCGGTTTCAGGCTGCTGCGAAGCGGGATGCGCCGAGATTTGCTCGATTTGAGGCAGCGCGGTTCGCGGATGCTGAAGCGGCGCAAATGTCGCCGACAGTGACCGCGGATATCCCTGTTCCGGACACGCCGCAGCCGGAATCGCCCTCGACGAAACCGGCGGGTTTTGGGGCGATGATGCAAATGGCCGCGCGGCAGAGGCGGGTGATTGTCATTGATCCTGGCCATGGCGGCCGCGATCCCGGTGCCCTGGCGGTCATCGGTGGAAAAGAGAGCGAGATTGTTCTCGACACCTCCCTGAAACTCAAAGCCATGATCGAGAAAGACCCGCGCTATGTCGTGCGCTTGACGCGGGAGACAGATGTCTATGTGGAACATGAAGACCGGGTCACCATGGCGCGCGACTGGGGCGCTGACCTGTTTATTTCCGTCCATGCGGATGCGGCGCTGAAGCCGAATGTCGCTGGCGCGTCTGTATACACGCTTTCAACGCGCGGCGAGGCGCGGATTGAGCGCACCGCAGAGAAGTATGGCTGGGATATGCCCTTCGAAGATGGCAGCACATCGGGTGAAGTCACCGATATTCTGCAAGACCTGACGGTTCGGGAGACCAAATCCAATTCGGCCATCTTTGCTGAATTTCTGGTTCCGGAGCTTGATCAAGCCGGACCGCTCTTGCGCAATACGCACAGACAGCAGAATTTCTTCGTCCTCCTGGCGCCGGATGTTCCCGCTGTGTTGGTTGAAATCGGGTTTTTGACCAATCGGGACGATGCGCGCCGGCTCAAATCGGAACGCGGACGCCGCAAATCGGCTGAAGCCATCAAGCGCGCAATCGACGCCTATTTCGATCGCCAAGATTTATTATTTGCAAGTAACTGAGGCGCCGCCTTTTCGTAGGTGCAGAACCGCCTTAGTCTCGCCGTGAAAGCGTGGAATCAGCACGCTCAAGACTTTGTGTGAGAGAGACTGACAATGTGGGCAGCGATCAAACAGCGCGTTTTTACGTGGAAGTTCCTTTTATTCACCTTTCTGACCGGTCTGGTGCTCGCCATTCTGGTCCTGATCGCATTCTGGATCTGGATGGCCTCGCTGGCGCGCACCGTACCGTCCGTAGAGAAGCTGGCCGAGTATAATCCGCCGGTCACCTCCAGAGTGCACGCTGGAGACGGGACTCTCATTCATGAATTCGCGGATGAACACAGGGTTTTCATTCCGTACGAAGCTATTCCTGATCATGTGATCCACGCCTTTGTTTCTGCTGAAGATAAGACCTTCTTTACTCATGGCGGACTCGATTATCGCGGCATGACGCGCGGTGTTCTGAACACGCTGCGCAACAAAGTCACTGGCAGCGGCGGGATGGAAGGTGGTTCCACGATCACCCAACAGGTCGCCAAAAACATGCTGCTAACGCGAGATCAGACGATCGTCCGAAAGGCCAAAGAAGCGATCGTTGCGCGTCGGATGGAAAAGGCGTTCAGCAAGGAACACATTCTGGAACTGTATCTGAACGAAATCTACCTTGGCGGGAGGTCATATGGAGTTGGTTCCGCCGCGTTGAACTACTTTAACAAATCGCTCCCCGAGCTCAACCTTTCGGAAGCCGCGGTTCTCGCAGCGCTGCCAAAAGCTCCTGGACAATCGAATCCTTACAATGACCCGGATGGCGTTCTCGGGCGCCGCAACTACGTGTTGAACCGAATGGTGGCCAACGGGTATATAGAGCAGGCAGAAGCGGACGAGGCCAAAGCCAAACCGCTGAATACCACCAAACGTCTGTATGGACCGGAATATGCCGCGGCGACCTATTTCGTTCAGGAGCTGAGACGCCAGTTGATCGATCAGTATGGCGAGGATGAGCTGGAAAAAGGCGGGCTATCGATCCGCACGACGATTGATACCAAGCTTCAGCTCGCGGCTCAGGAAGCCCTGCAGATCGGGCTCGAAACCTATGATCGCCGCTACGATTATCGCGGTCCGCTGACCGCCATCGATCCGGCCGCTGAAGATATGTTGGAGCAGTTGAACGGTGTCACTCTGCCGGGCGGATACGGGTCCTGGGAACGCGCCATGGTGCGTTCGGTCTCCGATGGCGGGGCGGACCTGGTCCTGCATGATGGCCGGACCGTGTCTATTCCAGCTGAAGATGTTGAATGGGCGCGCACCTATGTCCGGTCGAGCTCTCAAACCGGTTTGCGCGCCGGGGATGTCGTCCTGGCCGAAGTGAGCCGGCAAATCCTGAGCCCGGAGGAAAGCGCATCGACGCGTGAAGGCGTCAGCGCTGACGATGACCAGACCAGCGTTCCGATCGAGCCCATCATGGTGCCGGTTGGCCAGGCTCAGCTGAAACAGATCCCCGAGCTGGAAGGGGCGATTGTCGCGCTCGACCCGCATACCGGACGCGTGCTGGCGATGATGGGCGGGTATTCTTTCTTCAAGAGCCCGTTCAACCGGGTCACGCAAGCCCGACGCCAGCCAGGCTCGTCTTTCAAGCCCTTCGTCTATGGCGCAGCGCTGGAGCGGGGCTATACGCCGTCGGTCCGCATCCTGGACTCGCCTTATGTCTATTATGATGAGAATACAGGCGAGGAATGGAAGCCGGAAAACTATGCTGAAGGGCTGAGCTATGGCGAAGTCACAATGCGCGTGGCGCTGGAAAAATCCTATAACCAGGTGACCGCCCGCGTGGCGACCGATATCGGCATGGAAGCCGTATCGGAATTTGCCGAACGCTTTGGCGTCTATGACCGTTTGCCGCCTTATCCGGCCATGTCGCTGGGCTCTGGTGAGACCTCGCCCTGGCGTCTGTCCAAGGCTTATGCAGCCTTCGTGAATGGCGGCAAGGAAGTTACGCCAACCCTGCTGGACCGGGTTCAGGATCGCCGCGGGGTCACGCTCTACAAACATGACCAACGCGCGTGCGACGGCTGTGAAGCGACGGAATGGGATGGATTGGCTCCGCCCGTCCTGCCCGATGATCGTGCGCAATTGGTGGATCCCATCATCGCTTATCAGGTCGTCCATATGCTGGAAGGCGTGGTCGAACGCGGGACCGGACGCCGGGCGCGCCGGATTGGCAAGCCGCTTGCCGGCAAGACTGGCACGACCAATGATTATGTCGATGCGCTCTTCTTCGGCTTCTCGCCTGACCTGGTGGTTGGCATCTGGACTGGTTTCGACACGCCGCGGACCTTGGGCGAGGGCGAAGGCGGTGGCGCGGTCGCTGGCGTTATCTTTACCGAGTTCATGGAACGCGCTCTGGCCGACGAGCCAGCCATCCCGTTCCGAATTCCGCCAGGCGTCCGACTGGTCTCTGTTGATGCGACGACCGGCGGTCTGCCCAACTTCGACTCTCAGGAAATCATTCTGGAAGCCTTCCGACCCGGCACCGAGCCTGGCCGTGTGTTTTCGGATAATTCCAATCTCAGCCTGTCGGGCGTTGGCGACAGCTCCATCTTCCAGAATTCGATTCCGGTGGAACCACAGATTGATCCGGAGACGGGCGAGCCGATAATTTCGGACGTGATCGAGGATAATATTGATGAGGACATTTATTGACCTGAGCTCGAAACGCCTCCATTTCGACCGCTGTTTCAAGTTTCAGGAAATCAAATGTCAGCTGAAATTCTCGCCCTTGCCGATCAAATCAAGCAGTCCTCAGAACTGCTGAGGAGGCGTCTTTGACTGGGATGTCGCCAGCAAACGTCTTGATGAACTGAACGCGCTCTCCGAGCGACCGGATTTCTGGGATGACCCGGACGATGCCCGCAAATTGATGGCGGAACGCCAGAAGCTCGAAACCGGGATGCAAACGGTTGAGGAGCTGGAGCGTGAAGCTTCTGATGGCCTCGAGCTGCTGGAGTTGGCGGATGGCGACGAGGACATGTTGTCCGACATTGTCTCAACCCTGCGCCGTGCCGCTGAGAAGGCAGAAAAGGCCGAACTGGAAGCCTTGCTGTCGGGTGAGGCCGACGGGAATGATTGCTACCTCAACATCAATTCCGGGGCAGGCGGGACCGAAAGTCAGGACTGGGCGTCGATGATCCGGCGCATGTATGTGCGCTGGGCCGAGCAATCCGGCTACAAGGTTGAAGAAGTTGAAAGCCATGAAGGCGATGAAGCAGGCATCAAGTCCGCCACACTGCTGGTCAAAGGCGAGAATGCCTATGGCTGGCTGAAATCGGAGCAGGGAGTCCACCGCCTGGTTCGGATCTCGCCCTTTGACAGTTCCGCCCGCAGGCATACCAGTTTCGCGTCAGTCGCGGTCTCACCGGTGATCGATGACTCGATCGATGTAGAGATCAATCCTTCCGATGTTCGCACGGACACGTATCGCGCGTCAGGCAAAGGCGGCCAGCACGTCAACAAGACGGATTCGGCCGTACGTCTGACCCACGAGCCAACCGGCATCGCCGTGGCGTGCCAGTCGGGTCGCTCGCAGCATCAGAACCGGGCGTCAGCCTGGGAAATGCTGCGGTCGCGCCTGTACGAACTGGAATTGCAGAGACGCCAGCAGGCCGCGCAGGACAGTCACGATTCAAAGACCGAGATTGGCTGGGGCCATCAGATCCGGTCCTACGTTTTGCAGCCCTATCAACTGGTCAAGGATTTGCGCACCAATCACGAAACGTCCGATACGGGTGGGGTGCTGGACGGCGATCTGACGCCCTTCCTGAGTGCTGCGCTGTCGCACGCCCTTGGCGATAGCCAGGCCGAAGCGACGGAATAAGAAAAGCCGGACCCGAAGGTCCGGCTTGAATTCACTTGCAGCGTGAGACCGGATCTAGGCGTTGCCGGCCGTATCCGTGGTCGGTGTGACAGGAGAGAAGCCTGTCGGGGCGCTGGATTGTTGTGGCGCCGCAGCCGCTGGCTTGGGGGCGCTCTCTTTCAGAGGGTTTTCTTCGCGCTTGACCTGGCCTTCAAAGCTCGCATCCGGCTGGATGATCAGAGCCGCGTGGAAAATGTCGCCCTGGACGCTTGCGCCGGTTTCAAGCTCGACCTTGCGGGCGCGGATAGAGCCAACAATCTTGCCTTTCACGCGCAGCGTTTCGGCTTTGACTTCGCCCATGATCTGGCCACTAGAGCCGATCGTGACGTCACCAGCTGAAATGTCGCCTTCGACCCTACCGTCAATTTGCAGGGCACCTTGTGACTTGATCGAGCCTTTAATCTCGACGTCAGAGCATAGAATGGATGCGCCGACACGGGCTGCGGGTTTCGACGAAGCGCCTCGAACAGCGTCTTGCGCTGGAGTGAAGCCGGGTTGCTGGCCGTCGCCTTTAGTCTTCGTGAACATGTTTACCTGCCTTAATGAACTCTACTGGATTATACTGTTTTCCATGGAACAGCACTTCATAATGAAGGTGCGGACCTGTGCTGCGCCCGGTCGATCCCATGGTACCGAGCTTGTCTCCGATCACGACCTCTTGACCCTTCTTTGCCACAATACGTTTAAGATGGGCATAACGAGAAACAAAACCTCCGCCATGATCGACGTCTACGACACGACCATAGCCTGATTTTGTTCCGGCATAAATGACTTTTCCTGGACCTGCCGCCACGATCGGCGCATTCCAGCCAGCGCCCATGTCGATTCCGCCATGCCAGCTAGGGCGCTTGCGGAACGGGTCGATCCGCATGCCAAACGGTGACGTCACGCGAGAGGGGATGCCGATTGGCGTGGCCAAAGGCAAGTTGTTGACCAGATCCTCGAAATATCGGGCTTCTTCCATACGGGCCGCAACCTGGGCGACGCGAACGGCGAACCGCTCTTCTTCCGGCGTCGCGAACTGGCCAGACATCAGGCTCGAGAAGCTGACGGCTGGACCACCCATATTCTCGCCGCTGGAAATGCGACCGGCGCCAACCTTGGTCAGTTGCAGAATGCCGCGAGCTGCTTCTGCACGCTCCACCGCAATATCTTCGATTTCGTCGAGGAAGACGTCCTGTTCGTCGCGGATCTTGCTGACATCGCCGCGCAGTCCGACTTGCGGCAAACGGCTTTCGACCTGAGCCAAACGCTGCGATTGCCGAGTGTCTGCCTCATCGATCGAGGCGGTCACCAGGAGGGACGCTGAGTTTCCCCTTAGCGCTGAAGCCTCTAATTCGCCGCCCGTCTGCAGGGCTTCCAACATGGTGGCCAGCGTTTCGTGTCGGCGCTGGAATTCGAGCGTGGCGTCCTGGAACGCTTCGGTACGTTGTTCGAGTTGCGAGGTGGAAAGCGCTTCCTTGGCGCGCAGGTCCTGTACCCAGCGTTCCAGGCGATTGACTTCGCTGGCGGCTGATCCAACCGTGACCGACTTCTGGCCGAAAACGACGGTTGCAGATGCGAAAAGCGACCACCCGACAAGGGCAGCCGCTGCACCGGCAAGAATGATCTGTTGAAGCGGAGAAATCGTGAAATAGCGAACTGTACCACCGCTGCGGTGATAAATTTGCCGCTCTGGGAAAACGCGGCGTACAAAGTCAGAGACTTTTGTCGTCGATTTCATTCTACGCACCTATCCGCAGGCAAGACGCCGTCTTGGGTTGGGGCGCAACAACGTCTTGATTGGTGATGAGCCACAGTAACCTCATTATAATCCGGACGAAAAGCCCCCTTTTGCGGTTTTCTGGCCCTCAAATAGCCTGTTTCGGTAAAATTCGCCTTAAAGAGTTTTCATTTGACGAATCAGCTCTCCAAAATTTCCCGAGTCGCTCCGAAAACGGCGTCTGCATGGCCTTTTACCTTAACTTTCCGCCACGTTGCAGCGATCGTGCCATCTGCCAGAATGAGGAAGGTTGAGCGCTCAATCCCCATATATTTCTTGCCGTACATGTTCTTCTCCACCCAGACGCCGAATTGCTCACAGGCATCTGCGTCCTCATCACTGGCCAGAATGACCGTGAGCTCTTTCTTCGTCTTGAAATTGGCGTGGCTTTTCAAACTGTCCTTGGACACGCCGATGATTTGCACGCCCAGCGCTTCAAATTTGGGCAAGAGGGTCGAGAAATCGATCGATTCCGTTGTGCAGCCGGGTGTGTTGTCACGCGGGTAGAAATAGACCACATGAGCTGCACCTTCGGGTGCACCCAAATTGACGCTTTCTTCATCGCTGACAGGGATGGTGACTTTTGGTGCTTTGTCGCCTTTTTCTGGTCGGTTTGTCATGGCATGTCTTTCATGTCTGGAGGGACGGGACCCGTTATTAGTGCCGCAAGGCGGTGTGTTGAATACATGGAGCAAATGGCTTGGTTCGCCAGACCACGAAAGTCATATTTTTTGAAGCCCTGGGCGTGCTCTCGCTGGTCTTGATGGCCGCGGTCGGGATTCTTGCATTCATGCTGGCCAGCGGACCGGTCGAACTTGGCATCTTTCGGGATGATGTCGAACAAGCCATCACACGCTCTCGAGATGGCCGTCCGGTCAGTGTTGAACGGCTGACCCTGCAATGGTCGCCATCTGATCGACGCATCTTTGTTGTCGCGGATGGCTTGTCCCTGATGGATGGCAATGGGCGTCAGGCCGGCTTTGCGCAAACGGCAGAGCTTACCCTGGATGCGGGGGCGATTATTCTTGGCCGTGTGGAGCTGCTGGCGGCAGATCTGGAGGGAGGCTGGATTGAAGTCCAGAACACCGCCCCGAACAAATGGACCTTTGCCGGTGACCCTCTGCCGGAAATCCGAGAGGGCGTTCTACCCCAGACGCCGCAGGAATTGCTGGAACGGGTCAATGCGGTTCTGGGAGATGTTCTCGTCGGGCTGCAGGCCTTCGATACGACGTTTGAGCTGGAGACGCTGGAATTCTCGAATTTGGATTTGCGGTTTCTGGATGCGGATCGCGGATCGATCGGGGCAATCGAGGCTGCAGCAGGACAGATCAGTCACCCCGATCAGGACGTATCGCTGCAATTATCAGGCGATGGCCAGGGGGTTGGCTTGCCGGAGATTTTCAGCATCTCGCTGGATACGTATGAGTCTTACCAGACGATGCGGGCCGTTCTGGATGTTGGCGTTCTACCGGTCACCGACCTTGCACAAAGGTTCGGGCTTTCCGGCGTTGAGCAGAGTAATCTGAACCTCGGCACATCCTTTAGCGCCGAGGTCAATCGGACGGATGGCTTACAACAGATCGGTTTGGTCGTCGCACGGGAGAGCGGCGTGCTGCGTATCGACGCCCTCGATGAGACCATTGATGAACTCAGCGCTTCGCTGGCCTATGTGCCCGCCGAAGACCAGGTTCGGATCGACTTTCTGCAAATGCAGTCGTCTCGCCTGACTGGCCGGTTTGAAGGCGCGCTGACCAATGTCCTGGCCCAGAATGCGTTACGGCGGATCGAGCTTGAGTCCGAGGCGATGACCCTGGATCTGAGCAACATGTTTGAAGCGGCCTGGAATGTTGAGAATGTGGTCCTGGCAGCGGATGTGTCTGATGACTTTACCGTCTTCGCCGTCGATACGCTGGAAGCCGATATCGATACAGCGCGCCTGCAAGCCAATGGCGAGATTGATTTCAGCGTGCCGCACGAAGACGGCGAAATCCCGATCACCCTCGATGTCACGGCTGAGCTGGTCGGCGATATCAGCAAGGAGACCATTCTCGCCTATTGGCCTGTTCGACTGGGCCGCGGCGCTCGGAACTTCGTCACACAGCGCTTGATCAACGGCAATGCGACCGGGGCCACGGCGGTCTTGACCCTGAAGCCCGACAGCATGGCAGAAGGCTATCTGCGCGATGAGGATTTGCTGGTCACGTTCGGCTTTGAAGGCGGAGAGGTCGAGTTTCTCGGTGACATGCCGCATGTCGAAAACGCCGTCGGCACGGGCCGTGTTTCTGGAAACGCGCTCGATATCTCACTGATCAGCGGCACCTATGATGACTGGGTCCTTCAGTCCGGGGCGTTCGACATGCCAGCCTTCAATCCGGGTGGGCAGGATTTCACCGTCACGGCCTATGGCTCAGGACCAGCCGTCACGATCTTGCGGCAACTTTCAGACTCCCGGCTCAGGCTGCAGGAGCAAACCGGTTTCGATCCCGAACGGGTGAGCGGTGAGGCGACAGCCTCGTTCAAGCTGACGCGCCCGTCGCGCGATAATGTTCCCTTGTCCGAGCATATCATGGAAGTGCGCGGGCAGATCCGCGAAGGTGGCCTGAAAGCAGCGGCGGGTCCGTTTGATCTGACGGAAGGCAGCGTCAATGTCGATGTCACGCTGGAACGAATGATCCTGACCGGGTTCGGAAACATGGGCAGCGCTCCGGTCCAGTTTACCTGGCGCGACGCGTTCAATGATGGCGATCAACCAGCCGACCTGTCGGCGACGGCAGTACTGACCTCCGATGTGCTGAACGTCTTTGGCCTGGTCGGACGCGCTTTTCTGACCGGCGAAGTTCCGGTTGAAATGCAAGGCAAGGTCGGCGCCGCTGGCCTGCAATCAGGAACCTTCGCGTTCGACCTGAGCGATGCCCGGCTTGATCTGGACGAAGTCGACTGGGTGAAACCCGCTGGCGAGAATGCGCGCGCGACCTTGAACTATACCGGTGACTTGCGTGAGCAGGCTGCGGCCTTGCGATTTACGGCTGAGGACGCCTCGCTCGATGGCGACTTGCGGCTCGGCAATGATGGGCGTTTGCAATCCCTTCAATTGCGGCGGCTTTTCATTGATCGCTCCCTGGATGTGTCCGGCAGCATCAACCGGACCGAACAGGACGGGTTCAAAATTGAGTTGGACGGTGCCTATCTCGACATATCCGGTCTTTTGGCCGAGCTCGGCGCGGTCGGCGGGCTGGAAAGCGGCGATGCAGGTGTCGACCTATCCTTCACAGCCAATGTCGAGCGATTGCGCTTGCGGCGTAATCTGGACCTGATCGGATCCTCGCTCTTGCTCGAGACCACCAAACAAGCCGGGTTCCAATCCTTGCGTGCGAGCGGCAACACGCTTGCGGGTGCGACCTTCATTGCCAATCTCGATAATGAGGGGCCGGGCCAGCCGCTCGCTCTGGAGCTGAAGACCAGCGATGCCGGCTATCTCGCAAGTGCGTTTTTCGGGGTCGACTTCATTGAAGGCGGTATTCTTGATCTGCGCGGGTCACTCGCGACAGCGAGCACGCCGGCTGTATTGCGAGCGACCGTTGAAGATACGCGCCTCACCAATGCGCCCTTCTTCACGCAGGTCTTGTCGCTGGCGTCTCTGCGCGGTCTGACGGACACCTTGTCGGGTGAGGGCGTTTTGTTCTCCCGCATCGAGGCGCCGATCACGATTGGCGGCGGGCGTTATGTCATCAATGGTGGCCGGGCGCGTGGACCGGCTTTGGGGCTGACGGTCAATGGCTGGATCGGCACGGATGGTCAGGGGATTGATCTGAATGGAGTTCTGGTGCCGAGTTTTGGCGTCAATTCGATGCTGGGCAACATTCCCGGCTTCGGCCAATTATTCGTCGGACGGGAAGGCGAGGGCGTCTTTTCGATCACTTATTCCGTGGCGGGCACGCTTGAAAAAGCGCAAGTCGCCGTCAATCCGCTCTCAGCGGTAACGCCCGGTATTTTAAGACGAATTTTCGAAAATCCATCGGATACCAGCATCCCGGAATCGCTGCCCGTTGATCCAAATCTGAGACCCCCCACCGCGAAATTGCCGGACTTGCCGGATGAGGAAATCTTGTCGCCAACGCCGGGCAGCGGTGGCTAGACGGGTTTGACCAGAGCGATCCGCTTTTTGCCGACCTGAACCTTGAACGCGTCTACCTCTGCCAGGATATCGGTCCAGGCATGGGTCTGGTCGGCTGCGATCTTTTCATCATTCACGCGCACCGCGCCTTCGCCCATCTTGCGCCGGGCTTCGCCATTTGAGGCCACCAATTCCCCCGCGCGCAGCAGCGCAGTTGTGGTGGGCCCGTCTGCGAAATCAGCCGTCGCGATTTCAAAGGTCGGCAGGTCAGTCGAAACGCCGCCGCCGGTGAACGCCTTGCTTGCAGCGGCTTCAGCATCCTTCGCCGCCTGTTCCCCATGCAGCAGCGTGGTCGCGGCATTCGCCAATGCAATCTTGGCCTGATTGATGTCAGCGCCTTGCAAGATCACGTAATGCGCGATCTCATCGAGTGTAAACTCGGTGAACAGTTTCATGAATCGGCCAACGTCTGCGTCTTCGGTGTTGCGCCAGAATTGCCAATATTCGTAAGGGCTCCGCTTGTCGGCATTCAGCCAGACGGCGCCATCGGCGGTCTTGCCCATCTTGGCGCCGGATGCGGTGGTGATCAGCGGCCAGGTCAGGCCGAACCCCTGGCCACCATCAGCCTTGTGGATCAGATCGACGCCGGCAACGATATTGCCCCATTGATCAGAGCCGCCGATTTGGAGCTGGCATCCCATGCGGCGATTGAGCTCCAGGAAGTCATAGGCTTGCAGCAGGGTGTAGTTGAATTCGAGGAACGTATAAGGCTCCTCATTCTTCAAGCGGCGCGCAACAGTTTCCTGTTTCACCATCGTGTTGATGGTGAACAATTTGCCAATGTCACGCAGGAACTGGATATAGCCAATCGCACTCAGCCAGTCGTCATTATTGACCATGACCGCATCCGTCGGGCCATCGCCAAAGGTCAGGAAGGGTTCAAACGCCTTGCGAATGCCGGCGGCGTTTTTCTCGATTTCGGCTTCGGTCAGGATTGGCCGCGACTTTTCCTTGTCCGTCGGATCGCCCACTTTCGTGGTGCCGCCGCCAATCAATACGATTGGCTTGCCGCCGGCTTTCTGAAAGTGGCGCAAGGTCATGATGCCGACTAGGGATCCAACGTGCAGACTATCCGCGGTCGCGTCGCAGCCATAATAGCAAGCCGGGACGCCGGTTGAGCAATAGGCATCGAGCTCCGCCGTATGGGTCGCTTGCTTGATAAAGCCACGCTGATCGAGCGTGTGCAGGAAATCGGATTTGAAGTCGCTCATCACATTCATCCTTGGTGAAGCGGCGCGGTTAGCATGACTGGCGCTCTGATAGAACCGATAGAGGGCAGAAAAGTCGGATTTTTTCCGGGCCTTGATCGGCCCCTAGGGGTAGAGATGGAAGGGCGTCGACTCGTCGCGCCAGGCCGCCAGGTCTTGCGAAAGCTGACGGTCGAGATCGTCCGGCGTGGCGGTCGCATCATCCACCCAGAGCCGCAACTCGTCCGAGCCATTGATGATGTCGATGGCCGGGTGGCCGTCAGTATACTCATACTTGAAGTCGAGCCCGCGCCAGATGGGATAGTCGGGATACAGGCTGCGAATGGCCTTGAAGGCGAGGGCGGTGACCCGCCAGGATTTGAAGACCTCTGGATCGAAGAAATCCATCTCCGCATGGATCTGAAAGCCTTCGCACAAAGTGCCCACATGTTTGTGGAAAGTTGGTTCAAACCAGGCGGGACGCAGTTTGCAGCCGCGCAACCAGTCTGGCGCCAGTCTTTGCATCTCGGCAATCAGGTCATTGGCTTTGAGATCAGGCGCGCCGATGAGTTCGAGCGCCCGCGTCGTGCCGCGCCCTTCCGAGAGTGTTGTGCCCTCCACCATGACCGAACCGCCATAAGCCCGCGCCATGTTCAAACTCGCCGCATTCGGGCTGGGATTGATCCACGGTCGCTGTGCCACCGGCCAACCAAAGCCGGGACCCTCGGATGGCGCATAGCCTTTCATTTCGACGACGTGATATTCAACGTCCAGCTTCTTGTGATGGATGTACCAGGCGCCGAGTTCGCCCATGGTGAGGCCATGGACCATCGGGAATTCGGCGGCGCCGACAAAGCTCTCCCATCCGGAGCGGAGGGTCAGGCCATCAATCGGTCGGCCAGCCGGGTTGGGGCGATCGAGCACCCAGACCGCCTTGCCATATCGCGCCGCCTCTTCGAGGACATAGACCAGGGTCGTTAGATAGGTATAGACCCGGCAGCCCAGGTCCTGCAGATCGTAAAGCACGACATCCAGCGGCTCGAACATGCGCTCGGTCGGGCGGCGATGTTCGCCATACAGAGAGAAGATCGGAATGCCGAGATCGGGATCGCGATAATCCTCGGTTTCGATCATATTATCCTGCTTGTCGCCGCGCATGCCGTGCTGAGGGCCGAGGGCGCAGGTGACGTTGACATCATCCAGACGGGCCAGCGCGTATAGGGAGTGATCCAGCGATGCCGTCACCGAAGCCGGGTGGCCAACCAGGCCCATGCGTCGTCCCGCCAGGCGGCGGCGCAGGGCATCTTCCTGCAGCAAGCGGTCAATCCCAAACTGAAAGCTCATGCTCTAATCCAATGTCATTTTGAACGTCTCGATATGATGAAAATCGGGTTTGATTAAGGCGTGGTGAAGAGCCCAGAAAGAGTGCGTCCCGTCCGCAGCCTCGAGGATCCCGGTGGGGCCAAACAGAATCGGTCCGCCGACGTGTTCCGGAAAGCCCTCGGGCAGGGTCACCTGAACGATCGCAGTGTTCTTATCGAAGCTGGATTCTATGACAGGCGGGGAGCAGGTCAGTTGGGTCTGGTTGGAACGATACCCGCTGAATCGATACGCCGCCCAATCGCCATTGGGCGCAAAGTTGAACTCGACATAATGCTCACTGTCCTGCGCCCGGAAGAAGGCTTCGAAGCAGGTCGTCTTCCAGAGTTCATCGCGGCGCTGTCCGCCATCCTGTGCCGGCCAGACCAGTTCCGACAGATCGCCGCTCAGGCGATAGGTGATCGTGAAGCCTTGTTGGCTGCGCGTCCACGAAACCGTCAAAGCGTCGACCCAGGCGCAAGGCATAATGGGATGGCATTCCAGATGTGTCAGCTCAGTCGACATAAGTCCTCATTGCCAGAAGCGCGCTTCTAGCTAGCTGATTCAATGCAATTTGTAGAGCCAGGCTTAGCCTTGCGGGGTATTGTCTTCCGGCTTGAGCGGCAGCGCCCGCGGGATTGGAGGCTTGCGGCTGCCGGCTTTTGCGGCGGCAGCTTCGGCTTCCTTGCGGAGCTTTTCTTCATCCTCGATCAGTCGACGATCGACATAGGCCGAGCACAGCTCGATCAGCTCGTCCTGCTTGTCCTGGAAGAAGTGATTTGCGCCGGGAATGCTGGCGCGCTCAATGCTCTCACCTTTCTGGATGCGGACCTTGGTCAGGGCGCGTTCGACATCTGACGGTTTCGAGATCGCATCTGACTCGCCGGAAAGGATCAGGCCGGATGCCGGGCAGGGGGCGAGGAAGCTCAGATCATAGTGATTGGCAGGCGGTGCAATGGCCAGGAAGCCATCAATCTCCGGCCGGCGCATCAGGAGTTGCAATGTGATCCATGCTCCGAAGGAATAACCCGCACACCAGACATAGCGCGGGCTCTCGGTCAGGTTTTCCATATAATCGAGGACAAAGGCCGCATCCTCGAGCTCGCCAACGCCCTGGTCATAGACGCCTTGGGACCGACCAACACCGCGCGTGTTGAACCGCAGAACGCCAAAGCCTTTTTGCTCAAACATCTGATACAGGCGGATCGTGATCGGATCCTGCATGCTGCCACCGGCACGCGGGTGCGGGTGCAGTATCAGAGCGATTGACGCGCCTTCATAAGGCGGCGGTGTGTAGCGGGCTTCGATACGGCCCTGAGGGCCTTGAATGAGCATTTCAGCCATGCGGTAGGTCTCGCTTTCTGGCGGTAAAAAACAGTCGAGCCGGGGCTATAGCGAATCTCAACCCGCAAATGCAAATTTTTCTGCAGACGAAACGCGACTTGCTTATCTTCTGCTCATGTGCAAATAACTTTGAAAAGCAAAGCAAAGGGGATTTCACCATGCCTGTTCGGATTGCGAGCTCATTGTCTATCGCCGCCATTGCGCTTAGCGGAATGGCCTATGCAGAGCCGCCAGCGGGGGCGGACCATCCGCTGTCCTTCATGTTCGGGGAATGGGTCGGGGAAGCGTCGGGCGTCTCCCAGACAGGTCCCTATGCGATCACGCAGACCGAGCGGGTTGGACCGATCCTGGAAGGCGACGCGGTGGTGATTGAAGGGCGCGGCTATTCCGAAGCCGGGGAAACCATGTTCAACGCATTTGCTGTCGTGTCGAAAACCGCATCGGATGGCGGCTGGGAGATGCGCAGCTATGCCCAGGGACGGGCCGGCACATTTCCATTTGAGCTGACCGAGACGGGCTATGTCTGGAGCGTCCCCGCCGGCCCGAATGCCCGCATGATCTATACGGCGCACTTTGACGGCGACGTTTGGCAACAGACTGGCCAATACACTCCGGAGCAGGGGGAACCCCGCCAGACCTTTCAAATGACCCTGACCCGGACGTCAAATTCGGACTGGCCAGCCGGCGACCCGGTTTCCCCTAACTCCGGTGAGTAGATTAGCTGTTTTGCAGCTTGTAAAATTCCCGGCGAAGCTCGGCTTCTTCATCGGTGACAATGGTCTCGACGGCTTCCAGACGAGATTTCAGCGCATTGATCTGCGCTTGCGAGTCTTCAAGTTCCTGCTTCAGGCGCGAAATCTCCTCGGATTTGCGACTGTGAGACCGGCGCCGCGATCGTGGTGCGCAATTCCACTGGCCACCGCGACCCGCGAACATGAAGAACATAAACGGGATGACCATCCACAAGATCCATGCATTGTCGCCCATTTCATTTCTCCTTTTTGCTTATTATTGAATATCGATAAATTTCGGAAAAAGTCAAGATCCGGGCACGAAAAATCAGACACCCATTCAGGGTTGATCCGCGCGAGAATGATTATATCACCCGGCCAATGATCTATGCCGACTATAATGCAACCGCGCCTGTGCGCCCCGAAGCTCGCGACGCCATGCTCGCGGCGCTGGACGTCGGGGCCAATCCATCGAGCGTGCATGGTCCCGGCCGGGCGGCCCGCAAACTGCTGGAAACCGCCCGCAATCAGGTCGGCCTCGCCATTGGTGCGCGCGCCCAGGACGTCATTTTCACCAGCGGTGGCACGGAAGCCAATGCGCTCGCGCTGAATGGCGTGGTGGCGCAACTCGAGGGACGATGCACGCTGCTCGTGTCGGCGATTGAGCATGAGGCGGTGATCAAGAATGCCGGCTTTACAGGCGTTGCCGTCGAGACCGCCTATGTCACAGCGAATGGCGTCATCGATCTGGAGCGGCTTCAGTCACGCCTGTCAGACTGGAATACCGAGCGCGATGGCATGCCGGTTCTCGCGCTTATGCTGGCAAACAATGAAACGGGCGTGATCCAGCCCGTGGCAGAGGCCGCGGCGCTGGTCCGTGACGCCGGCGGGCTGACCCATTGCGACGCGGTTCAGGGCCTGGGCAAGATATTGGTCAATGTGAATCTGCTGGGCGTTGATTATCTCGCGCTCTCGGCTCACAAAATTGGCGGACCGCAAGGCGTGGGGGCGCTCTGGGTGCGTTCCGGCGCGCCGCTCAAACCGGTCCTGTTTGGCGGGGGGCAGGAACGATCCCTTCGCTCCGGGACGGAGAATCTGAGCGGTATTGTCGGCTTCGGCGCCGCGACGGAGGCGGCCATTCGCGACATGCCGGCTCTGCAAGCCCTGTCTTCGCTTCGGGATGCGATGGAGACCCGGCTGGTCTCAGAGGCGGGCGTCACGGTGTTCGGTGCCAAGGCGGAACGATTGCCGCAGACGTCGAACTTTGCGATGCCAGGGTTCCGGGCTGAAACACAGGTCATGGCGATGGATCTGGCGGGCGTCGCGGTTTCTTCCGGCTCCGCATGCTCGAGCGGCAAGGTGAAGCGTTCCGTCGTTCTGGGCGCGATGGGCGTGGATGACACGCTTTCGGACAGTGCGGTTCGGGTCAGCTTTGGCTGGAACTCCACGGCGGAAGACTTTGATGGCGTCGCTGCGGCGTGGCTGGAAGCGGCGAAACGCATTCGTGCTTAGGGTGGCAGGCGCTCATGGGTTTCGTGACTGTGAATAGGCAAGGGCGGATGAACGTGCTTATTACCGGCAAGACAATTCAGAAGAAGCGAGGAACCCATGTATAGTCACATGATGGTCGGATCCGATGATCTCGACAAAGCCAAGGCGTTTTATGATGCCACATTTGAAGCTCTTGGTGGCAATCCGGGCATTACCGATCCCAAGGGACGGCTCATCTATTTGCACAATGGCGGCGTGTTCATGGTCACCAAGCCAATCGACGGCGAGCCCTGCGCGCATGGCAATGGCATGACGATCGGCCTTGCCATGGACAGTCCGGAACAGGCCAAAGCCTGGCATGATGCGGGTCTTGCCGCCGGCGGCACCTCGATCGAAGATCCGCCAGGTTGGCGCGAGCAGCCTTCAGGGAAAATGTACCTCGCTTATTTGCGCGATCCCGATGGCAACAAGCTGTGTGCGCTGCATCGCGGCTAAACCAAACCCGGAAAGAAATCGTACAGAGCGCATGATGAAGGAGACCTTCCCATGCGCTTTGTTCTGTTCGTTGTCCTCGCCATCGCGTTTTCATTGAGCGCTCGCGCGACCGAAGAACCGCCGCATCAGACGCTGGTGAAAGACGGCAAGTTTGAGGTTCGACAATATGAGCCCACCATCGTTGCCGAGGTTGAGATTACTGGCGACATGCGCCGCGCGGGCAATTCCGGTTTTCGACCGCTGGCCGATTTCATTTTCGGCAATAACACGTCGCGCTCAAAAATCGATATGACGGCGCCGGTGACTCGCGTGAAATCCGAAAAGATAGAAATGACGGCGCCCGTGACGCGGACCCTGTCGGATGATGATGCCTGGACGGTGGCGTTCGTTATGCCGTCTGCATGGACGCTGGAGACGCTGCCTGTTCCGAACAATCCTGATGTGACGATCCGCGAGGTGCCGGGCGAGTTGATGGCAACGGTCGAGTTTTCCGGTGTCGGGCGCGAGCGGACCTTTGCGCGAAAACAAGTTTCACTCGAATCCTGGCTGATCGAGCAAGGATATGAGCCGGCCGGCGCGCCCCGATATGCCGGCTATGACGCGCCCTGGGTGCCGGGTCCATTTCGCCGGAATGAAGTGATGATCCCGGTTCAGGCGGTCAATCGCTGAACCCGGCGCGACAATCGGACCGTTTCCTGCCGATTAGGGGTGAAAATTCGTGCCAAATGATCCATATTGGGTTCCTACCTAGAGGAGCACGGCATGGATTGCTGCGGCGGCATCGACGAACACGAAGACGATTGCGCGGAAGTCAAAGTCAAGGACAGCATTGACGAGGGCACCGTTGCAGCCGCGAAGGCGCTGGAATCCGAAAACTATTCGGCTGGCTTCTCGACCGAGATCGAGACTGAGTATGCCCCAAAAGGGCTCAACCCGGACATCGTGAAATTCATCTCCGACAAAAAGGGTGAGCCGGAATGGCTGCTCGAATGGCGGATGAAAGCGTATGAGCGCTGGTTGACCATGGAAGAGCCGGACTGGGCCATGGTGCGCTATGAACCGATCGATTATCAGGACATCTATTATTACGCCGCTCCGAAAGCCGGCGCGAAATATGAGTCGATTGACGACGTCCCGAAGGAAATCCTCGAGACCTATGAAAAGCTCGGGATTCCCTTGCGCGAGGCCGAGGTCTTGCTGGGCGTCGAAGGGGCGGCGGCAACGGCCATCGAGGCGCGTACGGAAACCGATCGTCCGAAAGTTGCGGTCGATGCCGTGTTCGACTCAGTCTCTGTCGCGACAACCTTCCGGGAAGAGCTGAAAAAGGCTGGCGTGATCTTCATGTCGATTTCCGAAGCCGTGCATGAGCATCCAGAGCTGGTGAAGAAATATCTCGGCACCGTGGTGCCGCAATCGGACAATTATTTTGCGACCCTGAACAGCGCTGTCTTCTCGGACGGGACGTTTGTCTATGTCCCGCCTGGCGTGCGCTGCCCGATGGAGCTCAGCACCTATTTCCGGATGAATGCCGAAAATACCGGCCAGTTCGAACGCACGCTGATCGTTGCCGATAAAGGCGCGTATGTGTCGTATCTTGAAGGCTGTACGGCCCCGATGCGGGATGAAAACCAGTTGCACGCGGCTGTGGTGGAACTGGTCGCGCTGGAAGATGCCGAGATCAAATATTCAACGGTGCAGAATTGGTGGCCGGGTGACGAGAATGGCAAGGGCGGGATCTATAATTTCGTCACCAAGCGCGGCGATTGTCGTGGCGCGCGCTCAAAGATCAGCTGGACCCAGGTCGAAACCGGATCTGCGGTAACCTGGAAATATCCAAGCTGCGTCCTGCGCGGGGATGACAGTGTCGGCGAATTCTATTCGATCGCTGTGACCAATGGTCGGCAAATGGCGGATACCGGGACGAAGATGATCCATCTCGGCAAGCGCACGCGCTCGCGGATCATTTCCAAGGGCATCAGTGCTGGCAAGTCTGACAATAC
>JBCCCT010000026.1:0-24600 GCA_039033355.1 Pseudomonadota bacterium
TACGCTGCATCCGAAAGCCTATTATCTGATGGAGATCGACGCCGAAGGTAATCGCCTGACCGAGCCCGTCGAAATGGTCGATTCGGGTTGGGGCAGCATGGATGAAATGGTCTATCTGGGCGAGGGTCGCGCGGCCTGGGCCTATATCCCGAACCCAACCCTGGATGTGAGCGGTGACTATACCGATCCGTACCAGAATGATTGGGAATTCATGGTCTATGAGTCGCCGCTGGACTAATAGCTTTTCGGCAAGCCCAGCACGCGTTCGGCGATAAAATTCAGGATCATTTCCCGGCTGACCGGGGCAATCCGGGCCAGCATGGCTTCGCGCATATAGCGTTCGACATGATATTCACGCGCATAGCCCATCCCGCCATGCGTCAACACGGCGGTCTCGCAAGCATTGAAGCCGGCCTCTGTGCCGAGATATTTCGCAGCATTGGCCTCGGCCCCGCACTCCTGGCCCTGATCGAACAGGGCCGCGGCTTTATAGGCGAGTAATTCAGCGGCGCTGAGTTCCGCCCAGGCCTTGGCGAGCGGATGCGCGATGCCCTGGTTCTGTCCAATCGGACGCCCGAACACGACGCGTTCATTGGCATAAGTGGTCGCCTTTTCCAGCGCGGCGAAGCCAAGCCCGATACTCTCGACTGCAAACAGGACGCGTTCCGGGTTGAGGCCCTGGATCAGATATTTGAACCCGGCCCCCTCTTCTCCGATCAAATGCTCTTTCGGCACTTCCAGGCCGTCGATGAAGAGCGTGTTACACTCCACCGCCTTGCGACCCATTTTTGGAATCGGATTGGCTTCAATCTTGCCGCGATCGAGATCAGTATAGAAAAGCGACAGGCCCAGATAAGGTTTCGCACATTGGTCTTTGGGTGTTGTGCGGGCGATGATCAGGATCTTGTCGGCGCGCTGGGCGCCGGTTGTCCAAATCTTGCGGCCATTGATCGTATACCCAGAATTCGTCCGCTCGGCCTTGGTTTCCAGCGAGGATGTGTCGAGCCCGGAATTGGGTTCGGTCACGGCGAAACACATTTTTTCCTGACCCGAGATGATCTTGGGCAGGTTTTCCTGTTTCTGCTCATCATTGCCGAACTTTTCGAGCGGTTTGGGGCCGAATATATTCAGGTGAATGGCAGAGGCCCCTGAATAGCCCGCGCCGGACCGTGTCACGGTCTGCATCATCAGGGCGGCTTCGGTCAGGCCGAGGCCTGCGCCGCCATACTCTTCCGGAAAGGCGATGCCGAGCCAGCCGCCTTCCGCCATCGAATCACAAAAGGCTTCCGGCCAGTCGCCTGTCTCGTCGGTCTTGGCCCAGTATTCATCGTCAAACTGCGCCACCGTGCGCGCGACACCATCCTGAATGGCGAGTTGATCTTCACTGAGCGGGCCAATCGTATGCATGCAAAATCTCCTGTCGCCGCAGATCTATGCTGCAATCAGGACAACGTCCACTCTGACGGGGCGTCACACCGCGGCAGCGAGTCGCGTCTGCGGTGAGAAGGCGCGCGCGAGGTCAGTGGCTGCTCGCTCAATGATCAGATCAGCCATGATCTGAGCCGTAATCGGGGCGAGCAGGATCCCATTGCGAAAGTGTCCTGACGCCACGAAAAGGCCTGGAGTCTCGGTTTCTCCCAAGAGCGGGGCGTGGTCGTCGGTGCCAGGACGAATGCCGACCCAGCTTTCGAGGACGGGCGCCTCGGCGAGGACCGGACAGATCTCGGCGGCGCGCCGCTTCAGATCCGCGATCACTTCGGGTTCCGGCGCATCCAGTTTGCGACCAGGCTCAGTCGTCGCACCGATAATGATGCGATCGGCTTTTGGAACGATATAGATATGGCCACACCGGACCGTCATGCGCGGCGCTCCGGGGACCGGCGCGACCGCCAGCATTTGACCGCCATAACAGTCAATCTCGTCGAGCAAGGAGTCCCAATTGAGAATGCCGACGCGCTGCCCATTCTCTTCTACCGCGACCACGGCGGTGCCCCATCCAGCGGTCAGGAGCGTGGCATCGTGGCCGGCATGATCCAGCTTGCCATGCAGACTGCGAAGCGGCGCCTCGTTCGGAATAATCGTGATCTTCGGGTGGTTTTCTGCGCAGACGGTCAGAGCCGCCAATGTTTTTCGATTATCCGCCTGCCCGTCGCTCGGCAGCAGGATAGCAGACTGAATGCCAGCCTGAATTGCAGGTTCGAAATCGTGTAAGCTGTCAGTGCAGTCTGTCGGGGCGTCAGGGCGCGCCGCGAGGGTCGACGTGACGGCGTTGAGCTTGTGCGCTTGCGGCTCATCCAGCGCAATCGCGAGTGACGGACCGGGATGGTAGCCTGAACGCATCCCCGTGCGCTGTTCCAGTCGCGCGGCCCAGTCCGGCCAAAGACGGGCGCTTTGATCGCACAGTTCGAACAGGTTCGGATGGGTCCCCGGCTCCGCGATGGCCTCAAAAGCGGGTGCGAGCATCCCGGCAGCGGCCCAGCTGGCGCCGCGTGGCGGCCAGGATTTGTCATAGAGCGAGACGCTGATACCGCGATCTGCAAGCTCGATCGCGCTCGACAGACCGATAATTCCGCCGCCAATGACGGCAATCGAACGGACGGGCGGGGAGTCAGCAGACATGGGTTCTTCTTAGCAGGCTCGCACAGGCAAGCCACACCATTCCCGCATATCTGCTACGTTCAGGACGCTGCGCGTTCCTGTTCCCAGAAGCCCATAAAGGCGGACGCCCATTCCTGTTTCTGAAAAATCACCGATTTGCGCAGTGTCCCCGCTGCGTCACAAACAGTCTTGATCATCAGATCCGGCGCATCGCGCTCTTTGCCAATCTGGGTGTCTCGTGACTCCTGCCATTGCGCCCAGCTCTCGATGGCTTGCGCGAAGGCGATTTCATCAACGGAGTTGACCGGTCCCAGATCCAGTATGATTTCTGTCATACGATTCCCCACACACTTTTTGTGTCCCGCTATACTGCGGGTTTGATCGAAGTTAGCAGCAAACTGATTCGAGTCTACCGAGTCACCGAAAGATTAATGCAATCTTTGCACCAAATTGTCGCAGCTGCTCAAGAATCTTCCAGTTGCGAATAATTCTCAATTGTGACAAAGAAGCGGCATGACTTATCGCACGAAATTCGTCGCTGGCCTGAGCCTGCTCGTTGGAGCAGTCGCGGCTTGTTCAAATCCAAGCGAACCGACTGAAACAGAATCGGCTGCAGAGCCCGAGCGCGTCCTGACGCTTTACAGCTCCCGCCACTATGATTCCGACAAGGCACTCTATGCCATGTTCGAGGAGCAGACGGGGGCAACCCTTGAAGTCCGCGAAGCCGGGGCGAGCCAATTGCTCGAAACAATGCGTGCGGAAGGCGATCAGAGCCCGGCCGATATTGTCCTCGCCGCAGATGCGGGCAGCCTTTGGCGCTTCAAGGATGCTGGCCTAACCCAAGCGCTGGAAAGCGACACGCTGGAAGCCCTGGTGCCCGCCAATTACCGCGCCGCGGACGGCCACTGGTATGGCGTCGCGCGGCGTATGCGCGGCATTGCTTATGACCCAAACCGCTGGGATGCCGATCAATTGGCGACCTGGCCGACCCTGGCTGAAGACGACAAGGCTGGCGAGATTTGCGTCCGGTCATCGTCAAATATCTACAATCTGAGCCTGATGGGTGAATTGATCCATCGCCTCGGATCGGAAGCCGCTCAGGATTGGGCGACAGCCGTCGTCGCGAACATGGCGCGCAATCCGCAAGGCGGCGATACGGACCAGATCCGCGCCATCGCGGCTGGTGAATGTTCGATTGCCATCGTCAATCATTATTACTGGGTCCGCCTCGGCGCGAGTGATAGCGAAGCCGATCAGAACGTTGCGGCGTCCACATCCTTCCTGCTACCTGAATTTGTCGAAGGCTCAGGATCACATGTGAACATTACCGGCGCCGCCGTGACGGCGACCGCTGACGATCTGGCACTGGCGGAAGAGTTTCTTGCCTTCCTGTTGACCGATACGGGCCAATCCTATGTCACCCGCGACACCAAGGAATTGCCGCTGATCGACGGCGCACCTCTGCCGGACGGCGTCGATGCGCTGCCTGATTTCACGCCATCGGATACTGCGCTCGACATCTATGGTGAGAACCAGGCTGAAGCGCAGCGCCTGTTCGATCTGGCTGGTTGGAACTAGGCGCGTTCGCGGCTTAGACAGGTAGGATGCCGCGCACGTTGCCATCTCTATCAGCGATCCCACCAACACTGATTGTTGTGTTGGTGGGATTACCTGTTTTTATGGCGCTCTATACCGGCGTTGCTGCGGGCGATGGCGCGACCTGGGATCACCTTCTGCAAAACCGGCTGGTCCCTTATACGATCACCACACTGCTGACGCTCCTGATTGCCGGCATTATCATGCTCGGCCTGGCCGTCCCGGCCGCCTGGGTGATCAGCCAGTATGAGTTTCCCGGGCGCGGATTATTCAGCTGGGCGCTGATCCTGCCGCTCGCCATGCCAGGTTATGTCATGGCTTATGCCTGGGCCGACTTGATGGGTGTGGCCGGGCCGTTGCAATCGCACTTGCGAGATCTGACGGGACTGTCGGCGAGGGATTACTGGTTCCCCAATCTGTTCAGCGTGCCGGGCCTCGCCTTTGTCCTGGGGACGACCCTATTCCCTTATGTCTATATCACTGCGCGGGCGGCTTTTTCCATGCAGTCTTTGGCGACGCTCGAAGCCGCGCGAAGCCTCGGCGCGCGACCCTTGGATCTATTCTGGCGCGTCGCCCTACCCGTCGCCCTACCCGGTATTCTGGCAGGCCTTTGCCTCGCCTTGATGGAAGCTGCGGCCGACTATGGCGCCGCCGATTTTCTGGGGATCCAGACGCTCGGTGTGGGCATCGTACGATCTTGGCAATCCTTCAATGAACCGAATACGGCTGCGCGTCTGGCGCTGATGCTGGTTCTGATCGCCGGTAGTTTGCTGGTCGCCGCGCGGCTTTATCAGGGCGGCAAGGGCGTGCAGCAAACTTCCTCGAAATGGCTCGCCCCGCGACGGGAACGCATGTCGCGGCCGATCGCGATCGTTACGACCACATTGTGCGCACTCATTCTGGTGATTTGCTTCATTGCCCCGATCACGCGCCTGCTCTGGCTCGCATGGGAAAGCGATGCGCGCAGTGTCGACTTGTGGCCATTGCTTCGCGCCACGCTGGCCCTCGGCGCCATGGGGGCTGGCGCGGCTTTTGTCGCGGCGCTGATCTTTACGCTCGCGGCCAAACGCAGCCCGTTCCTGCGGATGATCACACGGCTGATCGCCGCCGCCGGATATGCCGCGCCTGGCGCGGTGCTCGGCCTTGGCGCCCTGTTCATTCTGCGCGAAACCGGGCAAGCGCTTGCCGGCCCCATCGCCATCACGTTTCTGATCTGGGTCTACGTCAGCCGGTTCACGTCGGCGGGTGTCGAGCCATTGCAAGCGACGCTGGATCGATTGCCGAAAAATCTCGATCGCGCGGCACAAAGTCTTGGTGGCAAGGGTTTGCGGCAATTGTTTCGACTGGATCTGCCTTTATTGGCGCCTGGCGCGTTCGCTGCTGGTCTGATCCTGTTTGTTGAAATCCTCAAAGAATTGCCGGCAACACTGATGTTGCGCCCGTTCGGCTGGGACACGCTGGCGGTCAAAGCCCACGCCTATGCGACGGATGAAAGACTGGCCCAGGCGACGCTACCATCCTTGTTGATTGTCGGTGCTGGGTTGCTGCCAGTGTTATTGCTGTCTTGGCGTCTCGGCGCGACGGAGCGATCCTGAGCCATGACGTCGACTCACCCACTCATCGCCGATCAGGTCACGCGCGCCTTTGGCCGGGTGACGGCAGTGCAAGGCGCGTCGCTCAAACTCGAACCTGGCAAAATCACCTCGCTGATTGGCCCATCCGGCTCGGGCAAGACCACTTTTTTGCGCCTCCTCGCAGGGATGGAACGTCCTGATAGCGGTCAAATCCTGTCAGGCGACACCGTTCTGGCCAGCGCTACGCATCACGTTCCAATCGAGAAACGCAAGATTGGACTGGTGTTCCAGGACTTCGCCCTGTTTCCCAACATGACGGTTCTACAGAATGTGATGTTTGGCCTGACCGCCTTGCCAAAAGCCGAACGGGTTGGCTTAGCAGATGCGTGGATCGAGCGGCTTGGCCTCGCCCATCGCCGTGACGCATACCCGCATCATCTGTCTGGCGGCGAGCAACAACGCACTGCCATTGCCAGGGCGCTCGCCCCTGATCCTGTCGCCATCTTGCTGGACGAGCCTTTTTCGGGACTCGACCCGTCCATGCGGGATCGTGTGCGGGAGGCATCCCTCAGCGCGATACGCGCGGCACGGGCCCCAGCGCTGCTGGTCACGCATGATGCCAGCGAGGCGCTGATACACTCTGATACAATTGCCGTGATCGACCAGGGGGCCATCCTGCAATCTGGCGCTCCGGAATTGCTTTATCGTCAACCCAGGTCTCTCGCCGTTGCCCGCGCGCTGGGCCCGGTTCACAGGATCGAAACCGACCGATTGCCGGCCGACTGGCGCAACGCGCTCAATCCAAAATCAGAGACGCTCTGGTATCGTCCAGAAGCGATTTCATTGGGTGATGGGCTCGAACTCACCGTGAGCGGCAGTAAACTGGCAGGCCCCATTACCGAGCTCTGTTTGAGCCTGTCGGACGCACAGCAGGTCTACGCCGCCTGTCAGCCTGGCGCGCCTCTGCAGACGGGCGATACCGTGAAAGCAACGATCAATCCGGCGCTGTTCTTTGAATTTGCTTCAGAATCTACCTGACAAATCCGTCATCTTGCAGATGCTGCCCTCGCCAAGCCACAATCGAGTGCTTATCCTGTAATGGAAACAAGGATCGCCGCGATTATGACCCTCATTCGATCGATATTGGCCGTCAGCTTTATCTGGGTGGCGACAGCCCTGCCCGCGCTTGGCCAGAGCCTGATCCGCGACGCGGAAATCGAACAGACATTGCGCGAATGGACGGACCCCATTCTGGAAGTATCCGGTCTGCAGCCGAACGATGTCGGGCTTTACATCATCAACGACCCAAGCCTGAACGCCTTCGTTGCGGGCGGACAGCGTATTCACCTGCATACCGGCCTGATCATGGCGTCGGATAATGCGCGTCAGGTCAAAGGCGTGATCGCGCACGAAACCTGCCACATTGCCTGTGGCCACACCGTGACACGGACACGCGCAGCCAGCGTTGCCTCGCGCCCGGCGCTGGTCTCGATCGGCCTGGGCGTCCTGGCGATTGCGGCCGGGGCCCCGGATGCGGGGGCTGCGCTTATCGCGAGTTCACAACAATTCGCGGCGCTCAACTTCTTTGTTCATACCCGCGCAGAAGAAGCGATGGCGGATACGATGGCCGTCCAATATCTCGTCGAGCTGGAACAATCGCCAATGGGCATTGTCGAGTTCTTCGAAAAGTTCCGGTATCAGGAAGTGCTGTCTGAAGCCCGGCGCTATCCCTATTTCCGTTCTCACCCGCTGTCTTCCAATCGGGTCCGGACCACGCGAACGCTGGCAGAGGAATCCGGACTGGCCGACAAGCCTGAAGAACCGGTGGTCGTGAAGCAGTTTGACATGATGAAAGCCAAGCTGGTCGGCTTCCTTGAGCCGCCGGCTCGGGTGTTCCGGGATTACCCGCCAACCGATCTGTCACAACCTGCGCGATATGCCAGGTCCATCGCGGCGATGCAGGCGGCCGATCTGACAACGGCATTGAAAGAAATCGATTCTCTGATCGAGGAAGAACCGGAAAACCCTTATTTTCACGAGCTCAAGGGACAGATCCTTTTTGAGACTGGAAAGCCGGTCGATTCCATTGATCCTCTGATTGAAGCGAACCGGTTATTGCCCGGAAATGCCTTGCTGCAAATCGCATTGGCGCGGTCTCTGCTGGCCCGTGGTGACGAAGATGATGTGGCCCTTGCAGAAAATGCCTTGCGCGATGCGCTGATCGCTGAACCGAATAATGCCTTTGCCTGGACCCAGCTCGCCATCGTATTCGAGCAGCAGGATAATCGGCCTATGGCGCAAGTGGCGACGGCGGAAGCGGCCTATAATATCGGCAATTATCCGCGCGCTTATTCCTTTGCCGAGCGCGCCATTCGCGAACTCACACCGAACACGCCGGCCTGGCGTCAGGCGAGCGATATTCGCAACGCAACGGACCCGGCCCTGCCCGAAAATGAAGTCTTCTGGCGTCGGCGACGCTAGTCGAATCACGCAATTGTCAGGATTCGCCTCTTGCTTTTCACGCCAATGAAAGCATTTGCCCAATAGATTATTACAAACCAGATCTGATCAGGACCTCGATATGACCCGTATTTTCTCCACGGCCCTTGCCGCGACTGCGATCGCTCTAACGCCCGCTTGCGCCCAGAGCCAGGTGGACACGGCGGACAAGGAAGCGATCGAGAAGATTGTCTATGACTATATCATGGAGAATCCGGAGATTATCGAAGACGCGCTGATCGCGCTGAACGAGAAACGCGCCGCCGAAGAGGCTGCGCTGGCTATGGCGGCGATTGCTGAAAATCAGGATGCACTGATCAATAATGCCGCGGACTATTCCGTCGGGCCGGCGGATGCGCCGGTGACCGTTGTTGAGTTCTTCGATTATCGTTGCGGCTTCTGTAAGCGGTCAGCGCAATGGGCCGTCGATCTGCCAGAGAAATACGACAATAAGGTCCGCGTTGTGTTCAAGGAATTCCCGATCCTGTCCGCCGAAAGCGAAAAAGCCGCGCTCGCCGCGATCGCTGCTGGCAAGCAGGACAAATATATCGAAATGCACATGGCCCTGATGGAGCTGGACAATGGCTCCGGCTTCGGCCCGGAGCAGATTGATGCCGCCGCTGAATCCGTTGGCGTCGATGTCACCCTGATGCGCGCGGACATGAAATCGATCGAAGTTCAGAAAACGGTTGCGGATGCCAAGAGCCTGGCGCGGACGCTGACCATTTCAGGCACACCGAACTTCATTGTTGGCACGGAAATGGTCTCTGGCGCCGATACTGAGAGCGTTGAAGCGCTGATCGAAGCCGCGCTCGCCGACAGCTAGATCAATCCTGCCAGAGGCGAGGATGGGTCCGCATAGCGTTTGCGGCCCATACGCCCAGCCAGATAGGCTTCGCGCCCGGCAATCACCGCGTGTTTCATGGCTGTGGCCATGCGGATCGGATCCTTGGCTTCGGCAATCGCTGTATTCATCAAGACGCCATCACAACCCAACTCCATCGCCTGGGCGGCATCTGAGGCGGTGCCCACACCTGCATCGACGATGACCGGCACCCGCGATTGTTCGACAATGAGCCGGATATTGAGCGGGTTCTGAATTCCGAGCCCCGATCCGATCAGGCTGCCGAGCGGCATGATGGCGGCGCAGCCGGCCTCTTCCAGCTTGCGAGCATAGACCGGGTCATCGGAGCAATAGACCATAACCTCAAAGCCATCCGCGATCAGGTCTTTGGCCGCTTTCAACGTCTCTTCCATGTCCGGGTAAAGCGTCTTTTGATCGGACAGGACTTCAAGCTTCACAAGGTCCCAACCGCCGGCTTCCCGGGCCAGGCGCAGCGTGCGTACCGCCTCGTCTGCTGTGAAGCATCCAGCCGTATTGGGGAGATAGGTAAACTCGTCTGGCGAGACATGATCCTGCAAGCGATCCTCATCCGGATTGGACAGGTTCACACGCCGCAACGCCACCGTGACCATTTCTGCACCAGCCGCGCGAGCGGCCTCTGCATTCTGGGCGTAAGAGGCATATTTTCCCGTGCCCACGATGAGGCGCGAATTGAAGCTTCGTCCAGCGACGATCAAGGGTGTGTCAGTCATGCTGCTCGCTTAGCTGCGGGCGCGGCGGAGAGCAAGATGCCAGGGTGTAGCAAAGATCGCGCTTGCGCCGTCTCGACGCACATAGTTAGCTGAAAAGAAAACGGCGGAGGAGATATTCATGGCGGAACATGAGCATGATGTGCTCGTGATTGGGTCCGGCGCAGGCGGCGGCATGGCGGCCTATGTTCTCACTCAATCAGGGGTCAAGGTCCACATGCTGGAAGCCGGCCGGGACTATGATCCGGTCGCTGAAACGCCGATGTTCTCGGAAAATCGCGATGCGCCCCTGCTGGGCAATGGCACGCCGGACAAGAATTTCGGCTATTACAATGCCACGATTGATGGCGGCTGGGACATTCAGGGCGAACCCTATTCGACCGGCGAGGATACCGAATTTCTGTGGTGGCGGACCCGTATGCTGGGCGGGCGAACCAATCACTGGGCGCGCAATTCCTTCCGCATGGGTGAATATGATTTCAAGCCGCAATCCCGCGACGGGCTCGGATTTGACTGGCCGATCACATATGATGACCTCGCCCCCTGGTATGACCGGGTCGAGAAACTGGTTGGCGTGTATGGCGTCAATTCCGGACTGGCCAATCATCCGGATAGTGGCGAAGGTGTGCTGCAGCCGCCACCCAAGGCGCGGGTGCCGGAATTGTTCGCCGCCGCCGCGGCCGCTGATATTGGCATTCCCTGTGTGCCCGCCCGACGGGCGGTCCTGACACGCGATCCCGGGGATGGACGAATGGCCTGTTTCTGGGCCACGGATTGCGGTCGCGGGTGCAATATTGGCGCCGCGTTCCAGACCACGACGTCGCTTCTCCCTTGGGCTCGGACCACGGGAAATCTGACCATCACGACCGATGCCATGGTCTATGAGATCACCACAGGTGAGGACGGCAAAGCGAATGGCGCGCGCTATATCGACAAGACGACCGGCGAGCACAAATTCATAGGCGCCCGCGCCGTGGTGCTCGCGGCCAGCGCCGCTGAAAGTGCACGTATCCTGCTGAATTCAAACGCAAAAGACGGTGGCGGCCTGGCCAATGGATCCGGTCAGGTCGGGCGCAATCTGATGGATACGGTCGGCTCCGGCATTACCGGTCAGATCCCGGCTCTGGAAAACCGGCCGCGCTATAATGAAGACGGTGCGATGGGGATGCATGTCTATATCCCGTTCTGGCTGTATTACGAACAGGCCGCCGGGCAGCTCGATTTTCCCCGCGGCTATCATCTCGAAGTCTATTCGCAATTCAGTGCGCCGGGCATGGGATCCGGTAGCGGCCTGGACGGATATGGGTCCAGCATTCTCGAGTCAGCCCGGCGCTATTATGGCAGTTTCATCCATTTCGCTCAGCGCGGCGAGATGATCCCGAATGAGCATTGCTATGCCGAGATCGATCCGGACGGCAAAGACAAGTTCGGCATTCCGATCCTGAAATTCCATTACAAGCATTCCGACCATGAATATGACCAGGTCACCCATGCGCAACAGGCGTCGATTGAGATCATTGAGCGTATGGGCGGCCGCGTGGTCAGCGATGTGAAAGCGCCGAAAGACGCGATCGCCGCCGGGGGTGAAATCATCCACGAGATCGGCACCGCACGGATGGGCGCGTCGGCCTCGGACTCGGTGACAAATTCTTATGGCCAGGCGTGGGACGTCCCCAATCTGTTCATTCTGGATGGCGCCATTTTCGCGTCAAAGGCGCACAAGAACCCGACACTGACCATTCTGACCCTGGCCATGCGGGGCGCAGACCATCTGGTCAATGAAATGAAACGGGGGGTGCTATGAGCCAGACCTATCTTCCCAAAGTGGACCGCCGCACGACGCTGAAATGGCTGCTGCTAGGGGTCGGTGTGACACCTGCCATCGCCGCCTGCGGACAAGGCGCCCCCGCCGATCCTGCAGCCTTAGAACCTTTGCTCGGGACACCGCGCCCGATTACCGGCACGCCCTATGGCGTAGATCCGGATATGCTCGATCCGCAAGTGACGTGGGAACGGACCATGACCGGTCCGCAATTGCAGCTGGTGGCAGCGCTCTGTGATGTGGTCCTGCCTGCCTCGGATGAATTGCCGTCCGGCAGCGCCCTGGGCGTCCCTGACTTTGTCGATGAGTGGGTGTCCTCGCCATATGAGATGACGCAAGGGGCCCGGACCGGCTGTTTCGCCCTGTTTGAGTGGCTGGAAGGCGAAGCCCTCGGGTTAGGCGCAGCGTCGTTTGCGGCGGCCAGCCTTGAGCAGCAGAAGTCCCTGCTCGACCGGATCGCCTGGAGCGACCGGGTGGAGCCGGGACTGCAGGATCAGGCTTCGGCCTTCGATACGTTCCGCAATCTCTCGGTCTCTGCCTATTTTTCATCGGCGGAAGGGTCGGAATGGCTCGGGTACATCGGCAATCGGCCCGCAACAGGAGATTATGCCGGGCCGACGGAAGCCGCGCTCGATCACCTCGCCAGCGCGCTTGAACCGCTCGGCTTGAGCATTCCGGAAGGCTTGTAAGGCCCACCACAAGACGGCGCGGATGAGAGATGCTGTCATATCTGACAGGCGCGCGACCCACGCAAAAACTGAACATACGATGTTACGAGCCACCCCGCCTTGTGAGGTCAGAATATGACATCCCTCCGATCCATTCGAAGCCGCGCAATCCACTGCGGGCTGATTGCCATCAGCGTCCTTGCCGGGGGTTTGGTCCCTGCATTCGCCGACACGGATCATCCGGTGCGATATCTTCATCTTCAGAATGACGGCAATTACACGATCAGCGACATTGAACTGAAATGGAAAACCCCGGATGGCAAATCCAAATCCAATATGTTCACCAAAGACCTGACCAAGGGCAGAGGGTTCTGTCTGGACCTCGAACAGTTCGGCGATGTCCCGGATGGATCCGAGGTCTGGCTCAAGGCCTATATCGCCCTCGGCGACAAGGAAAGTTGCCGAAAGGACAATCCCCGCATCTATCAGGAAGGCCTGCCAAAGGGCAGCTACACCTATACGCAGCTGTACAAGATGGGCGGGCAGACGCTGACCAATAATTTGTGCAAACTGTCGAGCGGCACCGAAGGCAAAGCCGAGAGCACGAATGATATCGGCAACTCAACTGACTGCCCGTATCAATAAGACTTACTCTGAACGGCGCCGCGCCTGCCCGTTTCTCTAGACCGGAACATCAGGACCAGAGGCGTCAAGGGACTCTCGCGGATGCCAGAAAAAGGTCATCCAGAAACACATCGCCACGGTCCCCAATCCGACCGGCGCAATTGTCCACAAGCCGAGAAAAGCCATTTCGCGCGTTCGACCTTCATGAACCGCCTCGATCAGAAATGAGGCATTGCCAGCCGCAACCCGCAAATCCACCTGATCGGCCAGGGCCATGTAATGATAAAATGCCCCCATCATATTGATCAGGATGAATGAAACCGCGAAGACCAGGAAGATGAAGGACATCACTTTGGTGAAAAACGGCGCCCGATTGAGAAAGTAGAAGGCGCCTGCAATGTACGCGAACACGACTGTGCTCAACATCGCAAAGCCCTGCAGAAACAAGTTCATCGTGTCCGTGATCTGATTGGCGATCTCGAAATCGGTCATTAGCCGCCGCCGACAAACTGAACCACTTCCAGGCGATCACCCTCCTCCAGCAGGGTCTGACCATGCTCCGCTTTCGGAACAATTTCGAGGTTTCGCTCAATCGCGATCCCGCGCGGATCATCTGCCAGCGTCAGCACCAGGGCTTCAATGCTGGTCCCGGGATCCACATTGCGGCTTTCGCCGTTCAGATATATCTGCATTTGCCCTGCTCCGAATGCTCAAATTAGGCTTGCCAAGCTTGGCGATCCAACGCAAGAGCGTGTGGCAATGACGCAACAGATATATGTTCTCAACGGACCTAATCTCAACCTGCTTGGCACCCGCGAGCCTGAGATTTACGGATCGACCACGCTGGACGATATTCATCAGCAGATGAAGGCCGCTGCCCCGACTGCGCAGATCACGTTTCGTCAGACCAATTCCGAAGGCGAACTCGTCGATTGGGTGCAGGAAGCCTCCAAAGCGGCGGAGATTCTCATCATCAATGCCGGGGCTTACACCCACACCTCGATTGCGCTGCATGATGCCTTGCGTGCCTGTGACGCCAGCATTTATGAAGTTCACCTGTCCAATCCGGCGGCCCGAGAGGAATTCCGGACAATCAATTACGTTGCCCCTTGTGCCACAGCCTGCATTGCAGGATTTGGCGCGCGCGGCTATTTGATGGCGTTAGACGCCGCTCTACAAGAATAAAAAAGACTGAGGAGCCCACGAACCGATGTCCACAAGCAAGACAAAACTAGATGCCGGCCTGGTCCGGGAATTGGCTGCCATTCTGCGCGAGGCAGATCTTGGCGAAGTCGAGGTCGAACATGAAGGCCTGCGCATACGCGTCAGCAAGGCGACCTCCATGGCGCCGGTCGCACCCGCCATGGTGCAGGCCCCCGTCGCGGCTGCACCAGCACCGGTTGCGGCCCCCGCCGCAGCCCCGGCTGCCGCCCCCGCCGCTGCCGCCGCACCGGCCGCTGCCGCCCCGAGCAATGCGGTGACCAGCCCGATGGTCGGCACCGTTTATCTGTCACCCGAACCCGGCGCGAGCGTCTTTGTGAATGTCGGAGACAAGGTCAAGAAGGGCGATACGCTGATGCTGATCGAAGCCATGAAGACCTTCAATCCTGTGACCGCGGATGCCGATGGCACCGTCCAAGAGATCCTCGTCGAGGATTCCCAACCGGTCGAATTTGGCGAAGCTCTGATCGTCGTCGCATAAGGACCAGGTTCGATGATTGAAAAAGTCCTCATCGCTAATCGCGGCGAGATCGCCTTACGCATCCATCGCGCCTGTAAGGAAATGGGCATTGCGACGGTCGCGGTCCATTCCGAAGCTGATCGCGATGCCATGGCGGTGCGCCTGGCCGACGAAAGCGTCTGTATCGGCCCGGCGCCGAGCGCCAATAGCTATCTGAAAAAGTCGCAAATCATTGCCGCCGCTGAGATTACAGGCGCCGATGCGGTCCATCCGGGCTATGGCTTCCTGTCAGAAAATGCCCAGTTCGCCGAAATGGTTGAAGCGCATGACCTGATCTTTATCGGGCCCACGGCGGAGCATATCCGTACCATGGGTGACAAGATCACGGCCAAACAGACCATGATCGATGCCGGCGTGCCGGTCGTGCCAGGCTCTGAGGGCGGCGTGTCCTCGATCAGTGAAGGCAAGAAAGTCGCCAAGAAGATTGGCTATCCGGTTCTGGTCAAAGCGGCCTCTGGTGGCGGCGGCCGCGGCATGCGCGTCGCGGAGACCGAGAAGGACCTCGATAACGCGATCAAGTCGGCCAAGACCGAAGCCAAGGCGGCGTTTGGCGATGATGCGGTCTATCTTGAAAAATATCTCGGCAAGCCGCGGCATATCGAGATCCAGCTGATTGCCGACACACATGGCAATGTCTGTCATTTGTGGGAGCGCGATTGTTCGCTCCAGCGTCGACACCAGAAAGTGTTCGAGGAAGCGCCCTCACCCGCCCTCAATCAGGCCCAGCGCGAGGAAATCGGCACGATTGTCGCCAAGGCCGTCAAGAAAATGGGCTATCGCGGCGCCGGCACGATGGAATTCCTCTACGAAGACGGAAATTTCTACTTCATCGAGATGAATACACGGATCCAGGTCGAGCATCCGGTGACGGAAATGATCACCGGCATCGACCTCATTCGCGAACAGATCCGCGTCGCTGACGGCAAGAAACTGTCTTTCTCACAGGAAGACGTGATGCTGGTTGGTCACGCCATCGAATGCCGCATCAATGCCGAGCATCATGAGACTTTCGTCCCGTCGCCCGGCAAGATCACGGACTTCCATGCGCCCGGTGGCCCGGATGTCCGGCTCGATAGCGCCGTCTATGCTGGTTATACGATCCCGCCACACTATGACAGCATGATCGCCAAACTGATCGTGCATGGCCGCACGCGCAATGAATGTATCATGCGTTTGCGTCGTGCCCTCGATGAGATGGTGGTTGGCGGCGTTGAAACCACTTTGCCACTGCACCGGCGTCTGGTTGAAGCGCAGGATGTGGTGGATGGCAATTATGACATTCACTGGCTGGAACGGTTTTTGGGACTGAAATAGGCGGCTGAGGGGATACTGGAGACTTGCGAAAAGCGCTCATCATTTGATGGCGGTTGCGGGGCTTCTTTCAGATCGAAGATAGACATCACTTTAGCCTCATCCTGAGCTTGTCGAAGGACGAGGCGGGCTTCTGGGAAGCGCGGCCCTGTATCCTTCGTCAAGCTCAGGATGAGGGCCTAAATTCCTGTCGTTAGCGCCTGACCTAAAACAGTCTTCCGTCTTTTCCATATCGTCAGTCAGGTTCACATCCAGCTACGTTCTAGCTTCCAATTGTTTTTCAACCTGTCTCAAGTAAACTCCCCTCATGTCCGACCGGTTCGACACAAATGATTTGCTGAACTGTTATCGCCGTGGGGTGTTTCCGATGGCGGATTCGCGGGAGGATATGCGGCTCTTTTTGATGGACCCGGACTTGCGCGGCGTGCTGCCACTGGAGCGGTTTCATGTGCCGAAACGGTTGCAGCGCACGGTCCGCCAGAACCCGTATCGCGTGACCGTCGACACGGCGTTCAACCGCGTCATTGAGGCCTGTGCGGCGCCGCATCCATCGCGGCCCGCGACCTGGATCAATGATGCCATCCTGAACCTGTATGGCGCCCTGCATCGTCAGGGCTATGCGCATAGCGTTGAATGCTGGTCGGATGAGGATCAGCTGATTGGTGGCCTGTATGGTGTGTCGCTCGGCGGCGCGTTTTTTGGCGAGAGCATGTTCTCGCGCGCCACGGATGCGTCAAAGATCGCGTTGGTACATCTCGTCGCCCGGCTGATTGTCGGGGGGTATAAATTGCTCGACGCGCAATTCCATAATCCGCATCTGGAACAGTTCGGGCTTGAGGAAATCACCCGCGACTCATTCCGCGCCCGTTTGTGGCGAGCCCTGCGCGTTGAGGCGGACTTCTATTCGTTCGGTTCGAGAGGTTCGAGTTCGGACGGATCGATCTCGCTACAGGCAATCACCCAGATATCATAGACCGGATGCTCAAGTGCATTCAGACCCGGGGATGAGGCAAACATCCAGCCGGAGAATCGGACCTCCGGGGCTTCGTCCTGTTCTTCTGATGCCAGCAATTCCTCTTCGGTAAGGTCGCGCGGCTCAGCCATGGTCTGGACCTGCGTGGTGTTCGCTGTGGTCACTTTCAGGAACGCAGCGCTCTCCGGCGGCTCTTCCGGCGGGGTCTGAAAACAGGTCTGCAAGTCGATGCGCAGAGAGCCATAGACTTTCGGTTCGCCGACCAGCATTTCGAAATCAGTCGACCGCCCGGTAATCTTGTCCAGCGCCCGCAGGATGACAGTATCATACTGTTTATACGTGCGTTTTTGGCTCGGGATCAGCTCTTCTTCATCAGCGTCTTCGCCGTCCGTCGTCTCTTCATTTCCGAAGAGTTCGCGTTCGAGATCCCGCACGCCTTGATCGCCTTCCTGGGCGCCCGCGAGCGCAACCATGGCGATCCCAATCAGTCCCAGCCCGATGGTGCGGATCACTCGCTGTCTCCGCCGCCATTGCCGGAGGCAAAGGACGCAAACAGGGTCATCAGATCGACGGAGCCCTGAGCGTAAAGGATCTCGCCGCAGCCCGTGTCGCCAAACAGCTCTTCGCCGTCGCCGCAGGCGATGATGTCACCAAAGCCTTCCGCTGGCTCTAGATTGATATAGGCCCCGCCAAGCAGGCCTTCGGATTGGACCCGCGCGCTGGTGCCATCGCCGAGTGGCAGAATGTCGGCACTGACCGCAAAGGTGACCAGGGCTTCTGCCCGGTCCCGGTCGAGGGCGACATCGCGCACCGTGCCGATCTTCACCCCGGCCATGCGCACATCGGTGCCGCGATCAATCGTGGCAGCGCTGGAAAAGCGCGCGCCAATTTCGACGGTCTCACCTGTGGCCCCGGCATCAGCGCCGCGCGCCAGACCGAACCAGAGAAAGACGCCCGCCACGATAAGCACGCCGAGCCCGACAAGAGTTTCAAAAATGGATTCACGCATTTGGATCCCAAGCCTCATAATCCGCGTCTGCTTCGCGGCGCTCGCCACCTTCCCGCAGACTGCCTTTTGGACGATATGCAAACACGGTCCCGGTCATGTTTGGTGTGTGATCGGTTTCCCAGTCCTGACGCTTCAGCGGTGCGTCCGTCGGGGGCTCCTTGAATGTGTAATGCAGCCAGCCATGCCATTCCGGAGGAACTTTGGACGGCTCTGCGACGCCATTGTAAATGACGTAGCGGCGTTTGCGGCCTTCAACCGATTCCTTGCGGTCCTCGAAATAGCGATTTCCATACTCATCGCTACCGATCAGAACCCCGCGGCGCTTGATGTCGAACCATCCGCCCGGGCTGATGCCATTCCACCATGTAAACAGTTTAAACATATTGTTCGTCCTGACAGTGATATTTGACCGCATTATGGCGCGTGCAAGACGCCGAATCTAGTTAGGACAGGCAACACATCATGTCGCGGGCCAGGTCAAGCCCGCTCTGGCTGGAGGGCGCAGTTTATGTCCAAACCCGATCGCAACGCGAAATTGCTGGCAACGGCTATGGAAGAAGGGCTGATCAGCCCGATTCTGGCCTTTGCGGACCTGACCGCGATCCCGATGACAAATCTGCAAGATGCGTCCGATGCGATCGCCGCGGCGACTCATCAACGGCTCGACCGGACCAGCAAACTGGCCATGGCCGAATTGCTGGAAGGACTTGGCGATACACCGAAAAACGCTGAACTGGCCGAAGCTGTCGCGCGCGGCGTGCCGCTGGCCCTGATTGAAGAGGCTCTGCAACAGGATCAAGGTTTTGAATCGCTCGCGGATGCATTCCGCAATGCCGCAATTGAAGCCGCCGCACCACCGGCTTGCCTGGTTGCCGAGACTGCCACTCTTGGCGAAATCAATGACATTCGCCGGGCCGGCGTCGGCGCTTTGATCGAAACATTGCCGACCCCTGCAGCGACTGATTCGGCCATGGCGCTCGATCTGGCGCGCTTTGTCACGCCGGATGGTCTGGAAGTGGATGTGCTGAACGACCTCTGTTCCGCCGCTCTGGAAGAACACGGGCCCAAACTAATTCTGGTGCCGTGTGGCCTTTCAGCGGCGCTGATGGGGCTCGGACAGGCCTATACGCTCGCAAACCAGGATGCGGTCATCGCCCTGCTCAAACTGATCGAGTCGATCGCGACCGGCAACAGTTTCACAAAGAAGCACGCCACGGTTCTCGGTCTTGAACCGCGCGCAGCGGGCAAGTCCAAGCGCGATATGTCCCTCGTCTTCACCCCATTATCGGCCCGCGCTCTGTCTGCGTTCCAACCCACGACGCTCAATCTGCGTCCCATGGCCACTGTGATCGAGGCGTTGGAAGACGATCAGCCGAACCTACATTTGATGGCGCGTATTGGCCTGTCTCGCAAAGCCCCGGCCGCCCTGCCCGCCTTGCTGGCTGATATTGATGCCGCGGCCGATCTGGAATTGATGCCGCATTTTGGTGGCGACATCTTGCGGACGCGCGGGTTCTCAACCCAGGCCATCGACAAGGTCAAAAGCGCGCTCGGTGAAGGTCTACCGTTGAATGCGGCGTTCTCTCGCTGGGTTCTTGGAGATGATATCATTTCGAATGATCTGCGCCTGGCGCCGGAATCCTTCGATGCAGATGGTCGCGCCCTGCTGAAATCCATTGGCTTTTCCAAACGCGAAATCGCCGAGGCGGAAGACGCTCTGGACGGCCGGCCGGACAAATTGGCGAGTGCAGCCCTGGAGTCCGCTGAGTTGAGCCAGGCATTGAACTCAGTGGACACGTTGGCCCTCGCGAAGAGCATTCAGAAAGCGTGCGGGATCACCGTCATTCTCTCTAGCGCGACTACTCCAGACCTGAGTGTGGAAGCCGTCTTGGAAAGCCAGATCTCCGCCTGGTTACCTGCCCTTGATACAGAGCTGGACCGCTTAACCGCGGATCGCATGACCCACATTGCCGCGCTGGCCGAAGATCTGATGGCAGAGGATGCCGCGCCGCAAACCGTGTTCGAAGCGCCGAGCGGGGTGTCACGCACGCGGCTTCCGGATCGCCGCAAGGGGTATATCCAGAAAGCGACCGTGGGCGGCCACAAAGTCTATCTGCACACTGGTGAATTTGATGACGGCTCTATCGGCGAGATCTTCATCGATATGCACAAGGAAGGCGCGGCGTTCCGGTCGCTGATGAATAATTTCGCCATCGCGGTCTCGCTTGGCCTGCAATATGGCGTGCCGCTGGAAGAATATGTCGACGCCTTTGTGTTCACCCGGTTTGAACCGGCGGGAGAGGTCACAGGCAACGATCAGATCACCCGGGCGACGTCGATCCTGGACTATATTTTCCGTGAGCTCGCGGTGTCTTACCTGGCGCGCGAGGACCTCGCCGAACTGGGCGATGTCACTCATGATGGCCTCGGTCGCGGGCTTGAGGACGGGATCGAGAAGTCCCACGCCCAGCCCTTGCCGGACGAAGCCGCTCATTTGATCTCACGCGGCTATTCGCGCGGGCAGATCCCGGACAATATCGTTATCCTCAACAAGAAGCGCGAGGAACGCGAGGCCGAGCGCGAAGACGAACAGGCCGAAGCCGCTGAGGCTACAACGGGAGAAACCCCGTCCTATCTGCCCGAAGCCTGCGCAAGTTGCGGCAGTTTCACGCTGTATCAGGACGAAGCCGATGGCGACATTGTCTGCGATACATGCGGGCAAGTCGGCAAGGTTGAGGCGTCTGAATAGGCCTTTTACACGGGCTGGCCCGTGGTTTGCGTGACAGTTTCGAAGACGAAACAGAGACGCGAAAGACCCGTCCCATGCTGAGACAGTTTGCGAGCCTAATTCTTGTCGCCGGATTGACGGTAAGCCCGGCGATTGCGCAGAATTCTGGCGACATTGCAAAAGTCAGAGAGGGCAAGTCCTGCCCTGGCTGTAATCTGTTTCAGGCCGAGCTGTCTTACAAGGATGCCCAGAAGATTGATCTCTCCGGAGCACGTTTGCGGCAATCGAATCTGGCCCTGACCACATATGATGATGCAAATCTCTCGGGCGCTAATCTGTCCATCGCCAATCTCTTTGGCGCGCGGTTTAATCGCGCCAATTTTTCGCGCGCAAACCTTCAGAACGCGATCGCAGTCGGCACTTATTTTGGCGCCTCAAATTTGTCCGGGGCAGACCTGACCGGCGCAAACTTCTCAGGCGCTGATCTGTCTCTCGCCAAGGGGCTGACACAAGCTCAACTCAACCGGGCTTGCGGCGATCGCAACACCATATTGCCAAAAGGGAAAACCATCCCGAACTGCGCCCGATGACCGCGAGTGCGGCAAGATTGCAACAGACGAGCTTGCGGCGTTTTGATTACCACAATTTCAGTTCAGTCCATGCCGGACTTCCCCTATGACCGGTCGCATGAAGACTCAATTTGGCATGCGTTCTCTGGCCATTTTGGGTAGCGCGCTTGCCGCGACCCAAATGAGCTTTGCACAAGAGGTCCCGAGCCGGATCTCCTGGGCGCCATCCTATAGCGGTTCCTGTACAGACTGCCCCCTGGCCGGTCAGAACCTGTCGGGTTGGAACCTGTCCGATGCCAGCTATCCCGGCGCAGACCTGACGGCAGCCAGTCTCCGTGGCGTCCAGGGACACAATACCAATTTCAATGATGCCATCGCGCAAGGCGCTGATCTGCGGCACGCTGATTTCACGGGCGCCTCTTTCGAGAATGCCATCCTGATCGGCGCCAAACTTCAATTTGGGCAGTTCAATAATTCACAAATGACCAGCACAGACCTGAGCGGCGCTCATCTGGAGAATGGCAAGTTTATCGGCGCCATTCTGACGGATGCAAAATTGCGTGCGGGCCAAGTGCTCGAAGCTGATTTTTCCGCTGCGAATTTGACGGGCGCCACACTGACCGCCGCCAATCTCACCGGTTCTGTCTTCGACAATGCCGTTCTGGTCGATGCGGACTTTTTCGAAGCGACTTTGACGAATGTGAGCTTCCGCAATGCGCGCCTCGCCGGCGCCAACCTGGAAGGGACAATCGGGATTGAGTCCGCAGACTTTGAAGGCGCCTGCGCCTCGGCCTCGACGCGGTTGCCGATCAGTCTCGAATTGATGGACTGCGCCCCGTATTAGGCTTGCTCGGCCTCAGCGTCCGCCTCAGCCGCTTTTCGCTCCATCGCCGCTACGATCCAGATGCTGATCTCATACAAGCCATAGACCGGCACAGTCAGCATGATCTGGGAAATGAAATCCGGCGGCGTCGCAAAAGCGGCGACGGCGAGAATGCCGACAATCGCGTATTTGCGCCCGCTGCGAAGGGTTTCTGCCCCAACGATTCCCGCGCGGCCAAGCAGCCCGAGGATCACCGGCAATTGGAATGACAAGCCAAACGCGGTCATCAGGGCCAGAGTCAGAGACAAATACTCCGAGACCTTGATCTGGGCTTCAATCTGAACGGCATCAATCCCGCCCGCTTGCTGCTGGCTGAGCGCGAATGTCATGACCAGGGGCATCATCACGTAGAAGACGAACAATACGCCGAGCGTAAACAAGGCTGGCGCCGCGATCAGGAAGGGCAGGAACGCCCCACGTTCATTCTTGTACAGGCCTGGCGCGACAAAGGCATAGATTTGCCAGGCCATGATCGGGAAGGACACGAACAGCCCTGCAAACAGGGCAATTTTCAGCTTCACAAAGAAAAATTCCAGCGGCGCTGTATAGATCAGCCTAGGGTCTTCGGTCACACCATGCGTGCGGAACGCTTCGATGAAGGGTTCGACCAGTATGTTGAAGATCGGACCCGCAATGAAGAAACAGGCAATCGTGCAAACAGCGAAAGCCAGAAGCGCCTTCATGATGCGGGACCGCAACTCATTCAAATGATCAAGCAGCGGTGCGCGCGAGGATTCAATCTCGCTTTCGATCAAATCCGGGCGCTGATCAGCGGGCAGGTCCTGGCTCATGAGGCCGCCTTGTCCTGTGGGGGATCGTTGACCGGTTCAGAAACGGCGGGTGTCTCCTCGGCAGGTGGTGGCTCTGGCAGATCTGGTACAGGCTTGTTCAATTCCTGCTTCATCGCGCGTTCTTCGCGCATGACGCTTTCATTGATGTCCTTTTCGACGCCTTTCAGCTCATCCACGGCCTGCGTGACGGCATTGTCGCGTTTCAGATCCTCGATTTCCTTGCGCAAATCATCCAGTTCGGCCTGGCGGGCTATATCATCAAAGGCCGCCTTGAACTCATTCGCCATGGATCGGCCCTTGGCGACAAATTGACCAAGTTTGCGCATGGTCAGCGACAAGTCCTTGGGTCCGAGGATCACCAAGGCGATGATCACCAGAAACAGGAGTTCGCTAAAGCCAAATTGCGGCAGCATGTTCTAACGCCTTCCGCGCTGTTCAAAGGCGACTTAGTCGGCCGACTTCGCCTTTTCCTTCTCTGGTGTGATATTGACCATATCATCACCCTCGACCGCTTTGCTGTCAGCGTCTTCTTCCTTCAGACCTTTCCGGAAGCTGGTAATGCCTTTGGCAACATCACCCATGATGGAAGAGATCCGGCCTCGCCCACCGAAAATAAGCAGGGCGACAACCGCCACCAGCAAAAGCTGCATCCAACTTGGAGCCATAATCTTTCTCCTATCGCCCTTTTGGAGATAACGCGCTGACCAGCCCGTTACAATGGGCCGACCGATCTTTCATAGCGACAAATTGCTAATGAATGTCTTCGTCAGACCCCATAAAATCCGTGACAAAGTCAGTATTTTCTTCTGCTTCTGCCTCAGAATTGGTCTCTTCGGGGTCATTGTGCATGCTGGTGCCATCGGCAAAGAAGCCATCTGGGATGACATCTGACAGCAGGCCTTCCGCCTCGAGCTCGGCGCGACCCGGCAGAACATCCAGGCTTTCCAGCCCGAAATGTTCAAGGAATTTGTCGGTCGTGCCGAGCGTCACCGGGCGACCCGGCGTCCGGCGACGCCCCTTGATCTTGACCCATCCGGCTTCCATCAGCGTATCAATCGTCCCCTTGGACACGGCGACCCCACGTACCGCCTCAATTTCGGCACGTGTTACCGGCTGGCCGTAGGCAATAATGGCCAGGGTCTCGAGCGCTGCCTGAGACAGTGACTTTTGCTCATGGCGTTCTTCAACAAACAGGTAGCCGAGATCATCAGCGGTCTGGAACCGCCATTTGCCTGCAACTTCGACCAGATTGACGCCGCGCTCGGCATAAGTCGATTTCAGCGTCATCAGGACGGCTGGCACATCGACCCCTTGTGGCAGGACCTCGGCAATTTCGCTAGCTTCCAGGGGCTGGCCGGCAGCGAACAGAACGGCTTCGGCGCGCCGAACGGCTTCTGCCACCGTGTCGTCTTCGGCTTCATACAAGGTTTCGGCCGAGCGTTTATAAGCAAATGAGAGCTGCTGCACGGCGCGCCTTATATCCTCTGGTGCATCCTCGATCGGGATCGAGCTTTCTACTTTGGTCATGGCGCGATCCCCTCTGTTGGTTGAGTCTTTCCACGCAGGTAAAGCGGTCCGAAATGCGTGTCCTGGCGAACATCAAAATCGCCATCGCGCGTCA
>JBCCCT010000027.1:0-24567 GCA_039033355.1 Pseudomonadota bacterium
AGGCGGTGCTGACCCATGGCAAAGCCTTGCCCTTCGCCGCCCAGCAGGTTTTCCTCGGGCACGACGAGATTCTCGAGCGCGATCTCGCAATGCGCCGCGCCCATGGCTTCCTGATAATCCTTATGGATGGCCATGGTCGGAATGTTGCGAATGATCCGATAGCCGGGATTGGGCAGCTCGACGATGAAGGTCGAGAATTGCTGATGTCGCGGCGCCTCCGGATTAGTCTTGGCCATGACGACCGCGATGTCGGCGACATTGGCGGAGGACGAATACCATTTCTCACCATTCAGCACGTAATTGCCTTTGCCGTCCTTTTCGGCGCGGGTCTGCATACCGGTCGCGTCAGCGCCCGCTGCTTTCTCGGTCATCGAATAGCAAATCCGCTTCTCGCCATTGAAGAGCGGCTTCAGGAATTTCTCTTTCTGATAATCCGTCCCATGCGCCAGCAGGGTCAGCATGGTCGCATCGTCCGGGCCCTGGCTGTTCATGGACAGGGCGCCGAGATGGCTTTGGCCCAATTCCATCTGGACCAGCGCGTTGGCCAGGGGGCCGAGCCCCATGCCGCCATGTTCCTTCGGAATGAAGGGTAACCACAGACCTTGCGCCCGCGCCTTGCCGCGCAAGTCGCTCAGCACCGTGTCCAACCCTTCTCCGGCAACAAGCCGTTTCTCAGCCGGGATGCATTCATCCTGCACCCATTGGCGCACACGGGCGCGCACTTCCTTGGCGTCGTCCGGAATTACAAAATCAATAGCCATAGGGTCCTCCAGATTTTTTGTCTTTGGTTGGCAAGCGGCGCTTACATGGCCTGCTCAAAAATGCGTTCATAGTCGCCCTGGTCGGCCGGGCGGGCATTGCCACGATGGGCAAGATCGTTGAGCGCATACTCGACAATGCCGGGCCCATCAGAGGCCTCGACGCCGATCGCGGACAAGGTGGATGGTATGCCGAGATCCTCGTTCAGTCGGGCAATCGCATCGCCGAGATCAGCATTCGCGGCCAGCCCCATGGCGAAGCGCAGGCGTTCATATTTTTCCGGTGCGGCGCCCTCATTGAAACGCAACAGATGCGGCAGGAAGATCGCGTTCAATGTGCCGTGGTGCAACTTCTTCTCCTTCAACCGACCGGCGGCGTGACTGAGGGCGTGGACTGAGCCGAGCCCCTTGGTGAAGGCGAGTGCGCCTTCATAACTCGCCATCATCATGTTCCAGCGTGCATCCTTGTCAGATCCGTCCGCGACGGCGCGTTTGAGGGCACCGGTCTTGATCGCCCGGTTGAGACCATCATAACCCACCCCTTCAGCAGGTGGATTGATCGCCGGAGTCAGCACCGCTTCCATACAGTGCGTGACGGCATCCATGCCGGTCGCTGCGGTCAGGAGTGGCGGCAGGCCAAGCGTCAGATCCGGGTCGCAAATCGCGGCGGCCGGGATCAGGTGCGGTGATGCGAAGGTTTCCTTGCGGCCATTATTCATGGTTGTGATCATGCCGACCGAGACTTCGGATCCGGTCCCGGCGGTGGTTGGGATCGCGATCAGGGGTGGCAGTTTGCCGATATGTTTCGCGCCGCCTGTAATCGCCGCATATTTCTCCAGCGGCCCGCCCTGGCTGGCCAGCAATCCGACCGCCTTGGTCAGGTCCATGGCAGACCCGCCGCCCAGCGCGACCAGGCCATCGGCCTTGGCCGCATTATATTGCTCGGCGACAGCAATGGCTTGATCTTCGGTTGGATTGGCGACGGTGTCCGCGAACACGGCCGCGGGCTCCATACCAAGATTTTCCAGGATCGTGTCCAGCAGGCCGACCGCCTTGATGCCGGGATCGGTAATCACCATCGGGCGACTGACGCCGAATCCGGTAAGCGTTTTACCAAGCTGACCGACCGCACCATGATCGAAAATACAAGTGGTCAGAAAATTCATCACGGGCATGGTTGGTCTCCAGTATGGCTCTTTGAGTCTCTACCGCCTAGAAAGCCCAGAGCGTTGGCGAGGGCAATCACTCTCCTTGCGGCAGCATGACATGGAGCAGACGGTATGGCGGAGATTGGCATTGGACTTCTGGGCGCGGCCCGGATCACGGACAAGGCGGTGGTCCACCCGGTCAAAGTGACCCCGCAATGTCGCCTGACCACCATCGCCGCCCGAGATCGAAGCCGCGCCGAAGCCTATGCCAAACAGCATGGGATAGAGACTGTTCTGGAGTCCTATCATGAGGTGATCACGGACCCCCGAACGGATCTGGTCTATAACCCTCTGCCCATCCACTTGCATGCCGAATGGACCATGAAAGCGCTGCGGGCAGGCAAACATGTGCTGTGCGAAAAGCCCTTCGCCATGAATGTGGATGAAGCCAAGGCCATGGTCGACACAGCGGAAGAGACCGGCCGACGCCTGATTGAAGCCTTCCATTATCGCTATCACCCGGCCTTCGAAACCTGCCTGGTCTGGCTCGCGGCGGATGAGATTGGCGAGGTACGCGAACTTCATGCCGCCTTCGATGTTCACATCAAGGATAATGGCACGGAAATTCGTCACCGGGTGGAGACGGGCGGCGGTGCGATGATGGATCTGGGCTGCTATCCCTTGCACTGGGCCCTGACCATTATGGGGGAAGCGCCGCAGGCGATTGAGGCCCGCGCAACCCTGACCCCGACGGGCGTCGATGAAACCCTCGAAGCGGACCTCGGTTTTGGGTCAGGCGCTTCCGCGCATCTGACCACAAGCATGGCGGCGGGCGCTCAGTTTCGCGCGGATCTGCGGATCGTCGGCACAAAAGGCGAGATCCTGTTCACCAATCCGCTGGCGCCGCATTTCGGTGGCCGCCTGCGCACCGCAGCAGGTCGCGAGGCAGAGGTCAGCCCGATCACGACCTACACCTATCAACTCGCCTCTGTCCTCAGGGCCATTCAGCTCGAAACACAGTTGCCGACAGAAGGCGACATGATCCTGCGCCAGCAAGCAGCACTGGACGGGATCTATGCGGCGGCAGGATTGCGGCATCTGCGATATCTTGAAAGCTAGGTCTTGACATCTCAGCCTCAAATGAGACATATTTGTCTCATGAGCTCTTCTATTCGTCCCCCAACGCGAGATGCGATCATCGAGGCCGCCTTTGCGGTCTTGAGCAAGAATCCCAGCGCCGCGCTCGCCGAAGTGGCAGATCGCGCGGGCGTGGGTCGGGCGACTTTGCATCGGTACTTTGCCAGTCGGGATGATCTCGTTCGGGCGCTGGCCTTGCAGGCCAATCAGGAAATGGATGAGGCGGTTGATACGGCCTGCGCCCCGGCCAAATCCTGGTCCGAGGTGGCGCGCCTGGCGCTGCAAGCGCTTATCCCGCTCGGCGATCGTCACGGTTTTCTGGCGCTTGAGACCTTCGCCAATGATCCGGAGATGCTGGAAGCGTTCGAGAAGGAGCGGCGCGAAACGGCCGAAATGATCGACGCCGCAAAGCGCGAAGGCCTGTTCGACAAGGCGGTTCCGACCGCATGGATCGTGCAGGCCTATGACCATTTGATTTATGCCGGCTGGGAAAGCGTCAAAGCGGGTGAATCGACCCCAGACCAAGCCGCTGACCTGGCCTGGCGCACCCTCACAACAGGACTAGGGAGAGCCAAAAAATGACCGCAGAATCGATTGCCCAATTTGCCACCGATTTTGACGATGCGTTCTTTATCATTGGCGGTTTGGTGCTGGTGATTGAGTTGCTCAAGGCGCTCTTTTCGGGGACGTTGAAAGGCCGGACGCTGCTCGACATGGTGGCCAGCGCTTCGACCTTCATTCCGGTCTTGCTGGTTGAGACGTTTCTGATGTCTATTCTCTATGTCGGCATGGTCGTGTCTGCCGAGACCTTTGTGACCTGGCAGATGCCGATCACGATCTGGACCTTTGCGCTCGCCATACTGGCCTGTGACTTTGCTTATTATTGGGAGCATCGCATCGCGCATCAGGTGCGGCTTCTATGGACGCAGCACGCAGTGCATCATTCTTCGCGAGAAATGAATGTCACGGTCGCGATCCGGTTTGGCCCATTTGAGGGTTTTGCATCGGCGCTCTTGCATTTTCCGCTCGTCCTGATCGGCTTTCCACCCGAACTGGTGTTTGCCGGGATCATTATCGTGCTCGGATATCAGACCTGGATCCATACCGAGCTGATCGGCAAGCTTGGTCCGCTTGAAGGCATCCTGAACACGCCGGCCAATCACCGCGTCCATCATGGTTGCGACGAGAAATATCTCGACAAGAATTATGGCGGCATTCTGATCATCTGGGACCGACTGTTCGGCACCTATCAGCGCGAGGAAGAAACCCCGCGCTATGGCCTGAAACGCGACTATGACAGCGTCAATCCGCTATCCGTCTGGATCTCTGAGTGGCCGCAATTGTTCCGTGACCTGGGGCAGGCGAACAGCTTTGGCGAGGCCTGGATGTATCTGTTCGGTCGCCCAGGCTGGCGCCCGAAACCGAAAACGCCCGAGACGGCGCTTCCCGAGCCAAGCCAGCCGGGCTAAGACAAGGCGCTGAGCTTCAGGAGATATGCCATGCGCCGCTTATTCATCCCCGCCATCGCCCTTTGTGCTGTTGCTTGTGAGACGGTACCAGCAGAGCCTGAGACCAGCAGCGACCTGAATTACATTACGACGGACGCCGCACGAGAAGCTGGCTTCCCCTTCTCGCCGGCCGTCGAAGCCGATGGTTGGGTATTCTTGTCCGGCGCGCTTGGAACCGTACCCGGCGGTGGCCTCGCCCCCGGCGGGATCGGTCCGGAAACGCGGCAGACCATGGACAATATCCAGGCGACGCTCGAGTCCGAAGGGCTGGGTTGGGATCGCGTTGTAAAATGCTCGGTCTTCCTGGCAGACATTGCCGAATGGCCTGCCTTCAACGAGATCTACAAGACCTATTTCGATGGTAATTATCCGGCCCGCAGCGCCCTCGGCGCCAGCGGCCTGGCGCTTGGCGCGCGCGTCGAGATTGAGTGCATCGCTAGACGTTAGGCGACAAGCTCCGCAAGGTGTCCTGTCTTCACATAGATAAGACAGCCTTCATCTGACCAGGGCGTGTGCTTCGAGCCATGTGGACTGCGCAGCCAGGTACCGGCGTGATAGTTGCCAAACTCGTCCTGGAATGTTCCTTCCAGAACCAGAATCTCTTCACCGCCCCAATGCTGATGCGGCAGGAATTTCGTCCCCGGCGCCCAGCGGACCAGAGCGGCGCTTTCCGTGCCATGACTGTGTAGCGGCAGGACCGACAGGCCGGGCACCTGGCCTGGCAGGAATTCGGCAGACGCGGTTTCGACGGATTTCTGTTCTGTATCGGCCGCGTCGAATTGGTGCAGTTTCACGAAAATGGTGCAGCCGTCCTTCGAATGCGGCGTGTGCTTTGATCCAATCGGATTGCGCACATATGTGCCAGCCGGATAGTCACCATGCTCGTCCGAGAAGACCCCTTCCAGCACAAAGAATTCTTCACCGCCGCCATGCGTGTGTTCGCTGAAATAGGAGTCCGGCGCATAGCGGACGAAGGAGGTGGCGCGGGCAACCTCTTCCCCGATCCGGTCGAGCATTTGTCGGTCTACGCCGGCCATCGGCGACGCCACCCATTCGCGATCTTCAGGGCGCAGCACCACGCGTTGCGAAAAATCTGCGTTCAATCTCATCATGTCCTCCTAATGGACGGCGTGTGTGGTGAGGCGCGCGATCAGCGCGGCCAGCGCTTGATCAAAAAGGGAGACGTCCTTGCGGGCGCGGGCCAGCAATTGAGCCCCTTCGACCAGAGCCAGTGCCGCAGTCGCGTCCTCGATTGGTAGCGCACAACCGGACACGGATCCGTCTTGTGCCGCGCGTTCAAACACTTCAGTCAGCCAGGCGATGCTCTCAGCATGAAACCGGTTGAGCTGTTCGAGGACTGCTGTCGACAGACTGCCCCGACCGGCACTAAGGGCGACGCACAAGCAAACCTGTTCGCCCTCGGCCAGAGCGTCGCGATAGATCTGGATGTAAGACCGCAATTGTGCTGCCGCTGAGCCATCGGAGTTTCGAATGTCAGAAAGCGCCGCAAAGAACCGCTCTGCGTACCGCTCGATCAGCGCAAAACCAAGATCAGCCTTGGTCGCAAAATGATAGTGAATGCTGGCTTTGCGAATACCGATCTCTTTCGAAAGATCGGCATAGCTGAAGCCATCAAATCCGCGTTGGCGCACGGCGCGTTCGGCGCTGTCGAGGAGGGAAATGCGAGTATCCATGAACACCTACCTAGTAGTAGGTAGTTGAAATTGCAAGAGGCTGCACCTGCTTGCTTGACAATCCCCCGCCTCTATCGCCCTTTGCGGGGCAGACATTAGAGTAAAGGCGGACCCCTCGTGACATCTCCCATTCTGTCGGTTCAGGATCTGAAAGTTGACTTCGACACGCCAGATGGCGCCGTTCATGCGGTCAAGGGCATCAGTTTCCAGGTCTCTGCCGGCGAGTGCGTCGGGATTGTCGGCGAGTCCGGGTCCGGCAAGAGCCAGACCGTGCTCGCGGCCTTGGGACTTCTCGCCGATAACGGAACGGCGACCGGGTCGGTGATGTTTAACGGTACAGAAATGCTGACGGCCGATGCCAGGACGCTACGCGACATTCGCGGCGATGCCATGTCGATGATTTTCCAGAACCCGCTGACCAGCCTGACCCCGCACATGACAGTCGGCGCGCAAATGCGTGAAGTGCTGAAACTGCACAAGGGGTTGAAAGGCGAAGCAGCCAACAAGGTCTGTGTCGACTGGCTCGAACATGTCCGCATTCCAGAGGCGCGCCGCCGCATGGATCAGTTCCCGCATGAACTCTCGGGCGGTATGCGCCAGAGGGTCATGGTCGCCATCGCCATGTTGTGCGGACCACAATTGCTGCTCGCCGACGAACCGACCACAGCGCTCGATGTCACGGTTCAGGCCCAGGTCCTGGATCTGATGGATGAATTGAAGCGTGAAACGGGAACCGGCATTGCGCTGATCACGCATGATATGGGCGTGGTCGCCCGCATGTGTGACCGCGTGGTCGTCATGCGCCGCGGTGAGATTGTCGAGACGGGCAGCATTGATGACATTTTCTACAATCCGCAGCACGAATACACCAAGATGCTGCTGGACGCAGTGCCGCGCATCGATCAGCCCAATCGTCCGGGCCGTCCAACGCTCGGCCCACCGCCAAGCATGGAAGTCGAACCAATCCTGCGCGCCGACGAACTGAAAGTGCATTTCCCAATCAATATTGGCGGCGGCCTGTTCGGAAAGACCAAGCCCTTGAAGGCCGTGGATGGGGTGAGTTTCGACCTCAAGCCGGGTGAAACCCTGGGCGTGGTTGGCGAGTCCGGCTGTGGCAAGTCCACGCTGGCCCGCGCCGTCCTGAAACTGGTGCCGCAAACCGCAGGCACGATTGCTTGGATGGGGCGCGACATCTCTGGCGCTGATCGCAAGACCATGAACAGCTTGCGCGATGACTTGCAGATCGTGTTTCAGGACCCGATGGCCAGCCTCGATCCGCGCATGACCATCGGCACCTCGATTGGCGAGCCCCTGACCGTGCACTCACCGGACCTCGACAAGGCAGCGCGGGAGCGGCGGGTTCAGGAAATCATGCCGCGCGTCGGGCTCGATCCGGCATTGATCAATCGCTATCCGCATGAATTGTCAGGCGGTCAGAACCAGCGGGTCGGGATTGCCCGTGCAATGATCCTCGATCCGAAACTGGTGATTTGCGATGAAGCTGTCTCGGCGCTGGACGTCTCGGTTCAGGCACAAGTCGTCGATCTTTTGATCGAGCTGCAAAAGGAGTTTGGCCTGGCGATGATCTTTATCAGCCACGACCTCTCCGTCGTGCGCGAGATCTCGCACCGCGTGATGGTGCTGTATCTTGGCAAAGTGGTGGAACTGGCCGGGCGCGACGAGATTTATGAGGATGCGCAGCACCCCTATACGAAGGCGCTGATTTCCGCGGTGCCGAATCCGGATCCGAAAATGGAACGCGCCCGCGACCGCGTGAAATTGCAGGGCGATTTGCCAAGTCCACTCGACAGCCGCGCGCCGCTGCGATTCCTGAAATCCGAGATTATCGATGATCCGGATGCACAACAATATGCCCCGAAGCTGATCGAGATCGCTCCGGGGCATCTGGTGGCTGAACATGACCCGTTTGAGGGTTCGGGAGGTTTACGGGCCTAGGAGTGGGTCCAGCCGGGGGAGAACAAGCGGCCGCCTATTTTGCGCACAACACATCGGTCAGGTTGCGACGTCCGCGATCAGCATAGACGACCTGGCCCAATCCCATCTCGCGACAGAATTGCTTGGCATTGCCACGTCCGACCGGAATGCGATCGCCATAGGCATCGCGTGGGCGCGGGAAGAAGACCGTGTGGCGACCTTCAATGCCCTGATTGTGCGCCTGGTAATTGCCACGTCCGCGACGGCCATAATCAGGCTCACGATCGCGGCGGCCATTGATCCGACGCGGCGTGCCGTTGAGGGGGCGCATCGAGCTGATATTGTCATTCATGCGCAAGGGGCTGAGATGCGATGTCGGGCCATCAATAATGACACAGCGACCGCGAAAGTCCGGATCGACACAGACTTCCCAGGCGCCGCGCACATCGATCGAGGAGACGGTGTCGTTGAAGCCGAGATTGCGCAAATTATAGATCGGGCCATCGACGGTCAGGGCCGAGCCTCGGAAATCCGGATGTTTGAAGATGACGGCTTCCCCGCCCCGAGCGCCATAATTGGCGGCGGCGGGCAGGGCGGTCGCGACACAGACAGTGGCGGCGAGCGCCAGGGCTTTGAGAGCTCGGGTCATGGTTCAGGGTCCTTGTATCAATCTTGATACCGACCCTATCGAGGCCAATCTGAACGCCCCGGGAGGGAGATTTTCAGCTTGCGTTCAGCTATTCGGCGGCGCGCATCAGGCCCTGCATGCGGTCAATCCAGATCAGCCAGGCTTTGCGTCCGGCATCGGTCAGGAACACGCGGGTCTGGGGGCGGCGACCGACAAAGCGCTTTTCCTGGCGCACATATCCGGCATCCTCAAGCTTTCGGAGATGAGTTGAGAGATTGCCATCGGTCGCGCCGACCTTCGCTTTCAGCTCGCCGAAAATAGCCGGACTGGCGGTCGAGAGATAGGCCATGATCCCAAGCCGCAAACGACCATGAATGACATCATCGATCTGCGCGTGATCAAACGGGTTTGCCGGATCCGTCATATCGTCCTCCGCGGTCTAAACGACGCTTTTCGGTTCTTGGCGCAACATGACCAGGCCCGGCACCAGCACGGTCGCAAAGGCCGCCAGTGAGGCAATCGCCCAGGTCAGATCTCCGCCATCGAACCAGAGCGCGATGGCAATCATCACAAAGGCGCCATAGCCAGCATAAGTCAGCGTATTTGTATTCGACATGATACCGGAGGTGATCAGGCCTGTGCCATAAATTGCAAACACGATGGGCAAGGATTGTTCAAACCCCGAGACCGGTCCACCGACCACGAGTGACTTGACGATCAGCGTCGCGAAATAGGCAAACAAGGCAAATCCGCCCGCCATCCAGACGGTCGCCTCGGTGCGATTGCCCACCGAATTTCCGCCGGGCTTGTTGCGGATCGAGTAGCCGAGCACCGCCTGGCCGACGATGCCGCCAATGATGAATGTGCCCCAGACCCAGGCATAGGCGACATCTGGCCAGCCGAACAAACCGGCCGATATCGAATAGTGCAGAAAATAGGCAAGGCTGGTCAAAACGCCCCAAAAGGTCAGAAAGCGTCCGCCCAGCAGCGGGGCGCTCTGCCCGGCCTCTGCGAGATCGCGGACATAAGCCAGATCATCATGCAATGTCGTTTGGTTCATCGAAAGCTCCAATAACTTTGAAATACAAAGTACTCTGTCTGACGAAAATGTCAACTGCCCCGATTTTGCTTGGCGCGGCGCGTCAGCTTGCTAGGTAATCAGAAAGACATATGCCCGGAGGACTTCACGATGCCAGATGCTGCCAGCCTGCCCCCTTTCCGCCCGCTCGCGCAGAAGCTGCCGGATATTGAGTGCATCCGAAAACCGGACGGGACCGTCTATCTGAAACAGCGCCACGCCCCGGGGGATCGGCCCAGAACCATTCCGCATGCGCTGGCGACGCGCGCGGCGGAGCATCCGGATCGTGACTGGCTGAAACAGCGCAACCCCGAGACCGATCAATGGGAAGCGATCACTTATGGCGAAGGCCTTCGCCGGACCCGCGCGCTGGCGCAAGCCTTCCTGGATATGGGTGCCGGGCCAGAGTCTCCCGTAATGATCCTGTCTGGCAATTCCATCGAAACCGCCATAGTGATGATGGCAGCGATGACGGTTGGCGCACCGGCGGCGCCGATTTCGGTTCCATATTCCCTGATGTCGACAGATTTTGCGAAGCTCAAACACTGTTTCAATGCGGTGAAGCCGAAAGTCCTGTTCGCGGCGCAATTGCCGCCCTTCGAGCCAGCCATCGCAGCGCTGGGGGATCATGGCTGTACGGTCATTACCGCAGATGGCGCCAATGGCGCGGTCTCTTATCAGGGGCTGCTCGACACGAAAGTCTCGCCCGCCGTCGATGCTGCGATGGACACGCTGACCGATGACTCGATTGGCAAATACCTGTTCACGTCCGGCTCGACCGGGATGCCCAAGCCGGTGCCGACCACGCAAGGCGCGATGTGTTCGATGATTGGCGGTGTCGAAGGTCTGCGCGATGATGCGCGCGACCCTGAATATGATTCGAGTGTCCCGGACAATGTCCTCGACTGGCTGCCCTGGAACCACATTTCCGGGTCGAATGTGAATTTCAATGGCGCGCTCTGGACCGGCGCGACGTTCTGGATCGATGGGGGCAAGCCGACGGCCGCCTTGTTCGGTGAGACCATTCGCAATGTGCTCGATTGCAAACCGTCGACTTTCGGAACGGCGCCAATCGCGCTCGCCATGCTGGCCGAAGCGATGGAAGAGAATGATGAATTACTGCACGCCTTTTTCGCCAATATGCGGTCAATCGGCTATGGCGGCGCGACTCTGTCGGACGATCTTTATGACCGCATTCAGAACCTGGCGATCAAGGCTACTGGGCGGCGCATCCCGATCATCACCATGTATGGCGCCACCGAAACGCAAGGCATTACCGTGGTGCATTGGGAAGTGGAACGCGTCGGCCTGATCGGTCTGCCCATCCCTGGCCTGACTCTGAAACTGGTGCCGACCATGGGCAAGCTCGAAGTCCGGGTCAAAGGCGAGACTGTCATGCCAGGCTATCTCAACCTGCCGGAGAAGAATGCCGAAGTGTTCGACGAGGAGGGCTATTATTGCCTCGGCGACGCGGCCAAGTTTGTCGATGAGGATGATCCGAACCAGGGCATCATATTCGATGGCCGGGTCGGAGAGGATTTCAAACTGTCGTCCGGCACCTGGGTCAGTGTTGGCGTCTTGCGTCCTGATCTAGTCGCCGCATGCTCGCCTTTGGTCTTCGACGCGGTGATTTGTGGCCAGGACAAGAATTTCATCGGCGCCATGTTCTGGCCCTCGCCGGCGGCGTTCGAGGAATATGTGAAGACCGCTGGCGGCGATCAGATGGCGGCGTTCATTCAACTGAACAAGGATCTCGCGGCAAAAGTCGCGGCTTTCAACGCGGCTGAGCCGGGCTCGTCACGCCGGATCAAACGCTTCCTTGTGATGACCGAACCGCCCAGTATCGATAAAGGCGAGATTACCGATAAAGGCTACGTAAACCAGCGCATGACACAGGATTGCCGCGCCGATCTCGTCGCCAGCCTGTTCGTCGAGTCGCCACCGCCCAATGTGGTGCAATTCTAAAGGCCTGAATGCGACACACGCCGCGCAGACAAACCGGATTGAAGCTTGGCTTGATCACACTTGGGGTGGTGATGGTCGGCTTTCTCGGCTTGTTCCTGTTCGGGCCGGATCGGGACCCGGAAACGCCTGATGGTCCCGATGCCGTTCCGGCGCTTGCGCTCATGGACACGCTCACGGACAGCCCCACTCGACAGGCCGTTGAAGCCTTGCAGGCGGCCTCGCCCGGTACCTATGCCCAATTGCAAACCGAAGCGGCGCTGGCGCTGAAGGACGGCGCAGATGCCGACGCCCTATCAAATCTCACATTACAGGCTTTGTTTGGCGAGTTTCAGAACAAGGCGCTGGTCTTTCGTGCGGCGCGAAGCGAGGACTATCACGCCATCATCGTGGAGCTCTCAAAGGGTCTGCAACAGCTCAAGGCGAACGATAGCCGCTGGTGCGAAGGCGATCAGATTGCCGCCTATCTGGCGCAAAATGAGTCGGATCTGGTCCCGGCCCTGCTGGCAGAGTTTCCCTATGGCAGCCCTCAATATGATTGGGCCATGGAGTGGATGAGTGTGATCCTGATCACGGCAAAGCGCGCCCAGGACGCCCCGACGCGGCATCCGCGCCCTGGATATCGCGACGAAACAGCACTGCAGCAGGAAGGTCTGGCGCTGGGCTCGGAACAATGGGGGCTTGCCCTGCAAATCGCCGCCTTCGCCAATTCCGAGGGCATATCCTATGCGCGCATGCAGGAAGTCGTGTCCGGCATGGATGTTTGTGAACTCGGCATCGCCGTCGAAACCGTGTCTGAAAGGTTGCCAGCCGATGTGCGTGGCCGGATTTGGGCCGACCTGATGCCGGAAATCATGATCGGTAACACGCCTTATGTCATGTGGCGGGTGACCGATTATTTCTTCATCGGATGAGCGTGCGTCGTTTCTGCCTTTTAATCACCATGCTTTCGGTTTTAAGGTCGCGCCATGGCGATGGATGACACACTCAAATCCTTCATGGACAAGTTCAAGATGCCGGACTTTAACGGCATGGACTGGAAAGGCTCAACAGACGGGCTGCGCCAGAGCTTCTATCGCGCCAGTCGCTCGGTGGAACGGGACCTGCCGGATCTGGCCGAGATCTCGAATCTGGTTGTCGACGGCGCCGATGGGCCGCTCAAAGCGCGTCTCTATGTTCCATTGGCGGCCGGGATTGCACCGGCCCCCGCGATTATCTTCTTTCATGGCGGCGGCTTCGTTCTCGGCGACATTGATACGCATGATGTGATCTGTCGCCGTCTTGCGGCGAGTTCGCGGTGCCGAGTTCTGTCGATCGATTATCGGCTGGCACCGGAGCATCGCTTCCCGACCGCGCATCGGGATGCCTTGGCAGCCTGGTCCTGGGCGACTGATCGCAACAACATTCTCGGGTTCGATCCGGACCGCATCGCGGTCGCAGGCGACAGCGCCGGCGGCAACCTGTCGGCATTCGTGGCACAGGAAACCGGGCGCACAGGCGCGCTCATGCCGGCCTTTCAATTGCTGCTTTATCCGTTGGTACAGTTCGCTGATATTCGCACCAAGCGCATGACCTTTCAGGAAAGCGGCTTTTTCATCTCGCCAAACCTGTTTGACTATTTTCGCGACAGTTATGTCGAGCGTGAGACCGATCGCATGGACAAGCGCGTCTCGCCGCTTTTCGCACCGGATGAGGATTTTGCCGGTCTCGCGCCGGCGCATCTCGTGCTGTGCGGCTGGGACCCCTTGAAGGATGAGGGCAAGGCCTATGCCGCCAAGCTGGCCGCGCATGGCGTCCCGGTCACGATCAAGGAACATCCGGGCATGGTGCATGGCTTCATGAATATGACGGCGGTCTCCATGCCTGCCCGCAAGGCGATTGAGGAAGCCGGATTGGTGGTCGGAAAAGCACTCGGGGCGCGCGACTAAATTCCCTCGCCACGAGATTGACATATGGTTAAGATAGAGCCGGGCGGGCAGTAGACTAGGGATTGAGGACCATGGCTAGAATGGCAAATTGGGTCAAACCAGGCGCGCTGGCAGTGAGTGCGTTTGTACTGACCGGACTGACAGCATGCGACCGCCAACAGGAACGCCTCGACAGAGTCAGCGAGCTGGGTGATGCGGTGCTCGGCCAGTTGAGCGGCGAGGATGTGTCCGGTGACAGCACGCGGGACAAATACCGGTCTGTATCGGTTGAGGCGCGCGCCTTTGCAGGGACAATTCTGGACCGCACGGTCGCTGTGTCTGAAGAAGAGGCCGCACCACGATTCGTGATTGGCTCAATTGTCGCCAAGCCCGCCGCCTTGCCCCCCGCCGTCGACATTGCAGCGGTCATGGCCGAGCCTGAAATGTCTCTGGGCGTGGTCGTGGATGAAGAATCCGAAGCCAAGATCATTATTCCTGACGAAAAAACGCTGGAAGAGGCCGTGATTGACCCGGATGTCATTGAACGGATGGAGCTGCCGCAAGCCAGCCGCCGGAAAGTCACGGTTGTCGATCCACAGCGGCGTGCGCCATCGCCAACGGTGTCCATGCAGACAGATGAACCGGTGCTGCCCCGGGCGCCGTTGAAGGAAACCAATCCGCAAAAACGAATTCAACGCGGCATCGCCACGCCAGAGGAAAGACAGGTTCGCACACGGTCTCTCGCCATGGTGCGACCGCCAACCCCTGAGGAGCGCATGCTGCAATTGCCGCAACTCAGTCCGAAAGTTGCAGAGCGCGCAACCATATTGCCGAATGCCGCCCTGCAGCGCCAATTGGTCGCCGAAGAACGGATGATTGAAACCGCGACCAAGTTCAAGGTCGCCGCCAGCATCCAGCGCTCCCGCTCAGGCCAGATGGTGATCGAGATTGGCTCTGAGGCCCTCAACCCGACCAACTTTACAGAGTCGGTCATGCAGCAAGGCCGCATTGCGCTCGAGCGCGGCGTCGAATGCGATGAAGTTGCGGCGCAAGCTTCGGATGCCAATCCGCTGGTGGCCATGGAATGCGTGATTCAGGATCTGCGGAATTCAGGCGAGTTTGAATATGTCGAGAAAGACTGGTTCTATGAGCACCAGATGATCCGACGTCCGAGCCTGGATGATCAACCCATCACCATTACTCCGAATGACCCACTGTTCGACTTGCAATGGCATTACAAGTCGCAAGGGACAGAGTCCGGGCAATCGGCTGGCGGGGCAGGCTTTGTCGATTTCTGGACCGATCGGGACAATCAGGGCTCGTCTGAAGTTGTCGTGGCCGTGGTCGATACGGGTTTGCAAATGGCCCATCCGGACATTGTTGGTTCGACCAATGTTGTCGCGGGTTGGGATATGGTCTCGGATCTCGATGTCGCCAATGATGGTGACGGGCGCGACAGTGATGCCAATGATCCCGGCGATCGCTGCCCGGAGCGCAATGTCTTTGCTGATACATTCCATGGGACGCATGTTGCCGGCATTGTCGGGGCTGGCGCGACCAATAATGCGGATGGCGTTGCCGGTGGCGCGTGGAACGTCAAAATCGTTCCTGTCCGGGCGCTTGGCAAATGCGGTGGCAAACTGTCGGACATCAATGATGCCATTCGCTGGGCCGCCGGAACGATCCCTGAATTCAACGCAATCGGTGAGGAAGTCTGGAACGAGAATCCGGCCGACATCATCAATCTGTCGCTCGGCCTGTTCAAGACGTGTCCCGCCTCGATGCAGGATGCCATCAATTCCGTGACCGAGCGCGGCGTGGTGGTTGTGGTCGCGGCGGGCAATCGCAGTGTGCCGACCGAGTTCTATGCGCCGGCGGGTTGTGACAATGTCATCACCGTCGCTGGTGGGGACGCGCGCGGCTTTATGGCGCCTTATTCGAATTACGGGGCGGCTGTCGACGTCCTGGCCCCCGGCGGTGATCTGACCCGCGATGATAATGGCGATGGCAATCCGGATGGCGTCCTGTCGATGAAGACAGCAGAGAATTGCGCCGATCCGCTCACCGGCGAGTCGGTGGCGACCTGCTATTATGCCTATGAGCAGGGAACCAGCATGGCGACCCCGCATGTTGCGGCGGCGTTGGCCTTGATCAAGTCCGAGCGCCCGGATCTCAGTTCAGATCAGCTGGTCTCAACGCTGTTGACGGGAATCAGCCCGATATCGGAAAATCAGTGCACAGGCCTGTGCTCGCAATTCCCCGGCGCCGTGCCGACGGTCGAGGATCCGGACATGTGTTTGCGCCCGTGCGGGTCGGGCTTGCTGAACATGGCTGACGTAAATTTGCCTGAATGAGGCTATACTGGACGCCACAGAAGGGAATTTGCCATGTCTGAGATCCCATTGAACCTGTACAGGCGCGGGCGGAAATCGCTCGTTGCTCTGATCTGCATGTTTACTGTGACAGGCTGTGTCACCTTCACGGATAGCAATGGCAGTCTCGGTTTCATGCCGGCCTGGTCGCAACCCGTGACGGCGCAGCAATCGGTTGCGATCAGTCAGTCCGGTCTGATCACGGCCTCTGCAGCGACCTTTATTGTCAAATTCAGGAATGAACCGGTCCTCGAACAGGTCTGCCGGAATTTCCGCCGGGATGAGGCTGGAACACGCAAGGCGTTTCAGGCCTGGGCCGCGCAGCATCCTCAATTGAAAGGCTTGCAACTGGTCCGTGCCAGTTATTCCGGCGATATCATTCTGGCTTTGCCGGCCAATGATCCTGAAGGCCGCACCGCCCGGGATGTGATTGCGGCGCTCGAATCCCTGCCAAATGTCGCTTATGCAGAGATTGACTCAATGGCGAGCGCAAGCGCGGGGAATTAGACGATGCGAACTCTTTACCTTCCAATTCTGGCTGGACTGACGCTGGTGGCTTGCGATCCATTGATCGAACCCCAATCACAAGACGCCGAGCCACAGCCCGTGCTTGTTGAAGATGTCGACACGGCGCAGCCCATCGAGGCGGCTGAGCCGGCCCTCCCGGCCCCTTCCAACGTCGCCGAACGCAAGACGGCGACGATTGACTGGAACGCTGCGCGTGTGGATTTCGCTGCGCGTGAGACCGATGATGATGGCCTGGCGCAGGTTGCCAGTGGCGGCGCGCTAGCGGTGCCGGTCCTGCTGCCTGATGAGCCTGTTGGCGTGGCGTCCGCCGGCGGTGAAGATGCGCTGCAATTTCGCCCGATGGCGGATGGCTATTTTGCCGTCAAGAAAGGCGACATCTATGACATGATCATCAACGGGACTGACCGACTGGTCGCTCGTCCGGACGGGCAGGGGACTGCGATCGACACAGAGCTGGTGTTCGAAGAGACCATGACGGGCTCCCAAGTCTCCTTCAGTCGATACGGCGCCTCTTACCTGGTTGAGTTCATGTGCAATGACCCGGCAACCGCGATCAAGGGAAGCTGCGTCACCGAAGCAGAAGCTGTGGAAGAAGTAGAGAAACTACTGATTGCGGGGACGAGATGAGACGAACACAATGGGGACTAATGGCCGTTTCTGCGCTGGCGCTTGCGGCCTGTGATGTTGTCCGCATTCCAGGCGGGGACCATGAGAACCAACCTCGCCCAACCATTCCTGAAGGCGCCCCCGGCCCGCCACCACCAACCGTGCCGGTCGATGACCCCTGGGGCGAGAATGAGGATGCCGATCCCGTCGAGGTCCCCGTAAACAATACCGAGGAACCGGAAGATCCGGTCACGGATCCAGTTGCAGACCCGGTCGCTGATCCTGACGATCCGCCGGTCGATGAGATCCCATCTGACGACACGGATCCGATTGATGTATCAGATCCAATCGACGACACACCGGACGATGTCCCGGCGCCCATAGAGTCTCCCCCTCCACCGCCACCCCCGGTCAAGTTCGAGTATTTTGCGGCTGGCGATCTTATTCCCGGAACCGGGACCGGGCGCGTGGATCAGATCATCTATGCGCCGGATATGGTGTTCCCGATCAAGACTGCGCCGACCTGGCCCCAATCAATGGTCTATCGTCTTGGCGGCGCTGTTGGCGGCGATCAGTGCGACCCGGCGAATTACGACATTCCCTGGCGCGACAATTTTTGTGAGAAGCGAACCTCCACGCGCAACACGCCGATGTGTCCGACCAACAAGGTTCATCAAGGCCAGGACATTCGTGTCGGGACGGCCGCGGATTGCAACGCTTTGCGCGGTCAGGCCAAAGCCGATCGCGGTCTGCACGAAGTTGTCGCCGTCGAAGATGGCATTATTCAACATATCGGCACCTATTCGGTTCAGCTGAAAGGCACCGATACCGGCAATCTTTATTCCTATCTCCACCTCAATATGCGCCGACTGAGAGTCTCGGCGCTGGACACTGTTTCAGCCGGGGACACAATTGGATTTGTGTCGAATGATTTCGGCTCGACCCCGACCACGTTTCATCTGCATTTTGAAATCAAGGCCCCGATTGAAGGCGAAGGGATTGTTCACGTGCCGCCATACATGTCTCTGGTCGCGGCATATGAACGACGCGAGGCAGGCATTGGTGAAGTGGTCGAAGATGATACGATCGGCATTGCCAGCCTTCCAGTCATCGTCGATGAGAGCAAGCTGATCGAATAAGCCCCAACTGCAAGTTTTTCAGCAGATTCCCGAATAAGTTCAGGGCACGGACTTACTGTTGCCAAAGTTTAAAGAGTTAATGACTTGTAAACGGCGCGATTTTTGCGTTGATGAAAGCGCGACCCCACAATTGACGAGCGAACCGGATAAATGAAAGCGGCCGAAAAGCTTCCTGTAGAGTATATCGAAGCCAATAATGATGATGGCGATCCCGTTGTCACCTTGATTGGGGCCGACATTTCCGAAGCCTATCTCGATGATGCTGAGCCGAGCCCGACCATGGCCGCGCTTGGACGGTTCTGGACGCGTATCATCAAGACCGCGAAATTCGGGTTGGTGCTGGCGCTGGTCGGTGGCTATCCGGCCATGATCGCGATGGGTCACAAAGTCGACTCCAGCGCCGTGGTCCTGTCTGCAGCGACGCCCTGGTATTCAAATGATACCGGCACAGCGATGACCCTGCTCGGGCGGGAGTTGACGGTGGCCGGCTGGGCCAATGACCGGTCCTGGTGGCATCCACAAGCGCAGCTCACCGCACTACCGGCCTGGCAAGACGGCATAACCGGCGCGCTTTCCGAATATACGGTTCTGGCCGCAGAGCATGCCTCGCAAGCGCCAGGGTCACCCGATACAGATCTTCTGGCTGCGGCGCGTCTTCTCGCACCGGCTCAGGAAGCTGAAGCCATTCCGCGCCTCAATGCGGCGGCTGAAGCCTTGCAGAGTTATGAAGGGCGACTGTCTCGCGGGCTTGCCGCCCAGCCAAAAGGGCTCGGGGTTTTCCTCGACGAGCTCAATCTCTATCAGCGCTGGTCGATTGAAGCCCAGGCCAATCTTCGGTCCAGCGCCGATCGGGCTGAAGGCTGGCCCGCCTCACGTCAGGATATCCAGGCGCTGTATCAATCCCGTGCCCGCGCGCAAGTCGCGTCGCAATTGCTCATGTCTTCACTGATCCAGGAACCCGAACTTGTCCGCAGCCGGAGTGCTCGTGAGGCTCGCGATCGCGCGATCTTTGCCTGGCGCCGCGCCGCGACGTTTGATCCGCTGATCGTTTCCAGCCAGGCTGGAACCGGCGCCTTCCTGTCAGATCATCCAGCTGCGATGATGTACTATCTGTCGGAGATCGATACGGCGACAGCCGACTTTGTCGACGCTTTGGAAAAGCAGGATGCCGAGGTGATTTCGGTCGCCGACGCGAGCGCGGCTGAGTAAACCGCGCCGTACTGCCTTGATTTAGAGCGCCTCACCGCTCATCTATGCCGAGACTATCGCTCTAAAGGAAAGATCGACCGGCCATCATGTTTATTCAGACTGAACCGACTCCCAATCCGGACACGTTGAAATTTCTGCCCGGCCAAGCTGTAACCGGCACGACCGGACCGTATGATTTTGCCTCGATTGATGAAGCCGGCACCAGCCCGCTGGCCCAGGCCCTGTTTCAGGTTCAAGGCGTCACGCGCGTCTTTCTCGGCAGTGACTTTATCTCCCTGAGCAAGGACGCGGACGCCGATTGGAAACATGTGCGCCCGATGGCATTGGCCGCGATCATGGATCACTTTGTCGCCGGACTGCCGGTCATGGCGACGGATGGCCTAGCCACCGCAGCGCCGGAAGCAGGCGCGTCCGCGGATGATTATGAGGGCGAGACGGCTGAGATTGTCGGTGAGATTATTGAACTGATCGAAACCCGCGTCCGCCCGGCCGTGGCGCAGGATGGCGGCGACATTGTCTTTCACGGTTTTGATGATGAAACCGGCATCGTTCACCTGGCCATGCGCGGCGCCTGTGCCGGATGCCCGTCCTCCACGATGACGCTGAAACAAGGCATTGAGAACATGCTCAAAGCCTATGTCCCGGAAGTCACCGCGGTTGAGGCCGCGCTTTAAAAGACCACGTATAACTTGACTTACGTGCGGCCGATGGGTGAGGCGGCTGCATGAGCGCGAACCTGTTCCCCATCGCATTATGCTTATTGTCCGCCATTACCGTGGCGGCCACCAATCTGTTTGTGAAGCGGGGCGGGGATGTCTTGTCGACCCGCATGATCGTGTCGATCGCCATGATGCTGAGCGTCGTGCCCTTCCTGCCTTTTGTGCCGATGCCAACGCCAGCGATCTGGGGCGCCCTGGCCATCTCGGTTGTGGTCCACTGGTTCTATCAGTTTGCGATGATCAGGGCTTTGCACCGCGGCGATCTCTCTTTGGTCTTCCCCGTGATGCGCGGCCTGGCGCCGCTGCTCACCGCGATCACGGCAACGGTGATCCTGCAGGAGACACCAAGTGTCTATGGCTGGATGGGTCTCCTGCTGGCGACAGGGGCGCTGATCATGTTCGCCATGCCGGAGGAGAAAGGTGGCAAACATCCGCCGATCAAACAGGCAGCGCTGTTCTGGGCCATGGTGACGGCGCTCGGCATCGCCTTCTATTCCGTCGCCGATGCAAACGGGACGCGTCTGGCGGCAGATACGCAGACGCTGTTCACCTTCGTGGTCTGGCTGTTCATGCTGGACTGGATCGGGATCACTGCTGCAATGGTGTGGGTACGGCGCGGCAAGGTCTGGTCTGACATCGCGCCGCAAATCCGCGACGGCACGATTGGCGGACTGCTCGGCACTGTCTCTTATGGCGCAGCCTTGTGGGCGTTCACGTTGACGGAGGCCGCCAATGTCACCGCAATTCGCGAGACGTCTGTTGTCTTTGGCGCGATTTTCGGGGCCGTCTTTCTAAAAGAAGCGTTTGGGCCGCGCCGGATTGCAGCCGCCAGCGCCCTGGCATTCGGGCTAATGTTGCTGGAATTCGCGCCTTAACCCTGTTTTGGCACAGTCAGTGCTAGACCCGGTTCCATGAAGCTTTTGCGCCATCTTGCCGGCTATTTACCGGTCAATATAGCCAGCGGCCTGGCCGCCTTTGGTGGCGTTTATGTGTTCACCCGTCTTCTGGGCGCGGATGAGTATGGTCGTTATGCGCTGATGTTCTCTGTGATGACGCTTGTCCATATGCTGTCTCTGACCGCAGCAGAGGCGGCGGCGTTTCGCTTTGCTGGCGAAGCCGAGGCGAAGAAGAACCAGGCCGATCATCTTCGCACCACGCTGTCACTGACCTTCCGGTCGATGATTGTTGCGGCCGCTTTGATTGGCGCGCTGGCCATCGGGTTTCAGAAACTGCCAGAGTATCTTGAAATCCTGCCTTGGATCGCGCTGCTCATTCCGATCAATTCCTTGATCCAGATGGCGCTGGAATCGCACCGCGCTGGCGAACGGGTCGGGCGCTATGCGCTGATTTCAACAACCCGGATCCTCGGAGGATTTCTGCTCGGCGCGCTGATTGCCTGGCAAACCGGCTTTGGAGCAGCCTCTCCCTTTATCGGTCTAACCATCGCAGGCGTCTTCTGGGCGATCAGCGAAACCCGCTGGCTGGTGCGACAGGCCAAAGGCGGCCGGACAGATCCCGCGCGTCGCCGGGCCTATTTGATGTATGGCGCCCCGATCGCTGCGGCGCTGGTGCTGGACCTGATCCTCTCTGCCGCTGACCGGTTCCTGATTGTTGCTTTCCTCGATGAAGCCGCGGTCGGCGAATATGCCGCTGGCTATGGCGTCGCTGACAAGTCTGTTCTGCTGATTTGTGCCTGGGCAGCCATGGCGGCGGCGCCTCTGGTCATGGCCGCTTTTGAGCGCGGCGGGCCCAAAGCCGCAGCGGAGGAGTCGCGTGGTCTGATCCGGACGCTTCTATTACTGGGCATTCCGGCAGCGACTGGTCTGGCGCTCGTGGCGACTCCGCTTTCAGAAGCCCTGATCGGCGAAGCCGTGCGCGAAGGCGCCCGTCAGATCATTCCCTGGATCGCTTTTGCCGGACTGCTCAATGGCCTGATCATTCATTATTATTCCGAAGTCTTCAATTTGACCCATCGGACCGGGGAATTGGCGCTGCTCATGTTGATTCCGGCATTGTCCAATATCGGGCTCAACCTGGTCCTGATCCCGCAATTTGAATTGCTCGGTGCGGTCATTGCGACTCTGGTGAGCTATGCGCTCGGCCTCGCCGTTCTGGCCGTGCGCGGCAATCGCTTGATCGCCTTGCCGATGCCGCTGGCCGATCTCTTTAAGACCGGACTCGCTGCAGCGTGCATGGCGCCCGTCATCTGGATCATGCCAACATTGGGCGGCTGGCCGGAACTGTTCCTTAAAATCGCCGCAGGCGGCACCATATATGGGATCATGGCGTTCGCGCTTGACGCTGGCGGCGCTCGCGGCTTTGTGAGGGACAAACTCGCATCCAGAGGACACGCAGCTGCGTAAGAGATTATATGAGCGAACAAAAAAACGATCTTGGCACCGCGGCTGACAAGGCCAATCAGATCTGGGCAGACCTGGTCCCGGTCATTGGATTCATCCTTGTCTATAATGTCATGCGCAGGGTGACGATCAATGACACCTGGGCGAGTCCCGATACGGCCCTCTACTGGGCGACCGGTGTCCTGATTGTGGCGACGCTTTGGGCGGTGTCCAACTATATGCGCCGGGGCGAGGATGTGCCGCTCTTCCTGGTCTTTACCGCCACGATTGTTGGCGGGTTTGGCTTGCTCGGCATTATTCTGCAGGAAAAGTCATTTCTCTATATCAAGCCGACCATTCAACAGCTTTTCCTCGCGGGTGTGATCTTTGGCAGCCTCGCCATGGGTAGCAATATCTGGAAAGTGATGTTCGACAAGGTGTTTGACCTGCCAGACTTTGCCTGGCGTACGCTGGCTATTCGATGGGGCCTGTTCTTTGTCGCGATGGCGGTCTGGAACGAGTTTCTGTGGCGGTACTTCGCACCCGGATTCGAAGAACCGCTGCGGGTTCTGGGCGCAACCGTGGCGCCGGCAGGCAGTTACGACCTGTTTGGCCTGACCTTCGGGTCCCGCGACGCCGAGGATGTCTGGGCCAATTGGAAACTCGGAAATATGGTGATCACATTTGTTTTCGGGGCTGCGAACGTTCCGTACACCCTGAAACACTTGCGTGAGCCGAAGCCCGCCTAGCGCGTTAAGGCATCCGTCCCGGGCGGATTGGCGAAGGGCGCGAAGGCGGTCTGATGCCGTGTCTCCGCATAATGCGTCAGCGCCCAGACCACGGTTGGAAAGGCCAGTTCCGACCACGGAATATCTTTCCAGTCGACCAGTTTGACCTCCTGACTCTCCGGTCCGACGCCATAATCGCCGAGAAGACGAGCCCGAAACATGACCTGAACCTGGCCGATGCGGGGAACCGAATAGACGGCCAGTAAGTGGTCAATCTCAATATCAGCCAGCGCTTCTTCCTGCGCTTCGCGTTGCGCCGCTTCTTCCACCGACTCACCAAGTTCCATAAATCCCGCGGGCAGGGTCCAGAACCCTTTTCTCGGCTCGATATCGCGTTTGCAGAGCAGGATCTGCTCGCCTTTCAAAACCACCGATCCGGCGACAATTTTCGGGTTCTGATAGTCGATGAAATCACAGCGCTGACAGACCCGTCTTTCCTTGTCATCGCCTTGTGGGATCTCCAATGCGAATTCGGGCGCTGATTTCACTGTCATTTTTCTGTCAGCCTCTCGCTTTATGGGAGAATTCAATTGATCTGCACACGGTAATTTTGCTTTTAACGTGTATAAGGGCTGGACTAGGAACTAAGGCGGCGGCGATGAGCAAGCAAGAGACGAGTACGGAATTTACGCTGGCGCGCTCCGTCACGCATTTATTGCACCGGGCGCAACAAGCTGCTGTCAACGAATCTGCGGCCGGGCTCGCGGATCAAGGCCTGACCATTCGACAATTTGCGGTGCTCGCCGCGCTGAATGATTCCGACGGGCAGAGCCAGTCCAGCCTGGTCGACGTCACCGGCATTGACCGGTCGACCCTGGCCGACATGGTTTCGCGCATGGAAAAGACGGGTCTGGTCAAGCGCGTGAAGTCGGTCGAGGATGCCCGCGCCAAGGCCGTATCCTTGACCTCGGCGGGGCGCAAGGCGTTTGAGGGCGCGGCCCCGGAAGTCATGGAAGCCGACGCCATCCTGACCGAAGAGCTGCGCAAATCGCGGCGTGAGAGCCTGCTTCTGTCCCTGTCCATCATCTCGGGCGACTATGAGGAAGAAGACGACGAACCTCGCAAGTCGAAGAAGAAAAAGAAAAAGAAGAAAAAGAAGAAGAAATAGTCGC
>JBCCCT010000028.1:0-24399 GCA_039033355.1 Pseudomonadota bacterium
GCTGAGAAACCCAAGCAGGGAGAGCAGCCCGAAATACCAGGAGACCCGGACGGAGGTCGTATAAAGGTCGCTTTGCGGCAAATAGTGACTGCCCGTGATCGGCTTGTAAGTCGTCAGATTGCGAATGCCGATCTTGTACATCGGCCAGCCGATCAGCACGAAAATGCCGGACCGAAAGATGATTTTTCGAAACAGCGTATCTTCGCCTTTGCCGGCTGGGCGGAACACTTCTTCTTCGCGAAAGTGACCGGTCTTCATATGGTGCAGGGCATGGCTGCGCTGCCAGCCGCGATACGGCACCAGGATGGCACCATGAACCAGAATGCCAACAATTGTGTTGACCGTGCGGCTCCTGGAGAAGGAGCCATGCCCGGCATCATGGCCGATCACGAAGAGCGACCAGAGCATGGTCCCGATCAGGAAGATGACCGGCCACTCAATGTACCAGGCTGTGGTTTGAGTCAGAATCGCATACAGGCCTGCAATAACAGCCAGGTCGAAAATGAGATAGGTGAAGGCCCGCGCCGTACTCGGCTGAAAACACCGTTCCGGGATTGCTGCGCGAAGTTCTTGTGTGGTGAAAGGAAGCTCTTTTGAGGCCATGCCCGACTCTTTGAAATATTGTCTTGTCAAAACCAACCCCATCCATCGCTCAGAAAAGCAGACGGAAAGTTAACGGGCAAGTATTGATCGCGGCCAGGATGACGCATGCAGGACACACCAAATCGCTGGAAACTGCGAAGAGTCACTCCCGCACTTGCCCCATGGGGTGACGAAAGCTACGAAGCACCCCATATCTGCTGCGGCGCGGCACCGCGCGTCGCTTTTTATGGAGACAGGATGTCAAAAGAAGAAATCATCGAGTTTAACGGCACGATCGTTGAACTCCTGCCGAACGCGACGTTTCGCGTGAAGCTGGAAAATGATCATGAGATCATTGGGTATACAGCCGGCAAAATGCGCAAGAACCGCATTCGTATCCTCACCGGGGATAAAGTTCTGGTCGAAATGACCCCTTATGATCTGACCAAAGGTCGGATTACATACCGCTTCAAATAGGCGTCCAGCCTTGAGCGAAGCGCAGGTTCCAGACGGATTTGAGCGGCACTTTCGTCGCTCCGGACTGACCGACCCCTGGGAACCGCTCTATTCACGACAACTACCCGATCGCATCCAGATGGGCCTGTTCCTGGCCGAACAGCACTGCAATTCGCGCGGCCTGGTGCATGGCGGATTGATCGCGGCCCTATCGGACAATGCCATGGGCCTGTCCTGTGTGGTCGCCCTGCGCGCGGCAGACCGGGATGTCGGTAAAGGCCTGGTCACGGTCTCGCTCGGGACCGATTATCTCGGCAGTGCGAAACTGGGCGACTGGCTGCTGATTGATCCTGAGCCGGTCAAGGTTGGCGGATCAATCTGTTTCGCCCGTGCGATCATAAGCAGCAATGAAAAGCCGGTCGCGATGGCGAACGCGACGTTCAAGATCCTATGAGCAAACTGGTACTTGCAAGCGCCAGCCCGCGGCGCCAGCAACTCCTGGCGCAGATTTCCGTCACGCCGGACGCGATCTCGCCTGCAGATATTGATGAAACACCCCAGCTCGGCGAATCCCCGCGCGCCTATGCCATCCGCATGGGGCGCGAAAAAGCCGAAGCGGTGCATGTGCCCGGTCAGTTCACGCTGGCCGGCGACACGGTGGTTTCGGTAGGACGGCGGATCCTGCCAAAAGCCGACTCCGATCAGGACGTGGAGGCGTGTCTGAAACGGGTCTCCGGACGCGCGCATCACGTGATGACGTCCGTCTGTCTGATCGGCCCGGATGGGCAGACCGCGGCGCGCCTGAGCGACACGCGGGTCATTGTAAAACGCCTGACTGACTCTGAGATTGCCGCCTATGTCGCGACCCGGGATGGGCTCGGCAAGGCCGGCGGCTATGCCATTCAGGGGCCTTTCGGGGCGCATATCAAACAGATCACGGGAAGCTATACTGGCGTGATGGGGCTGCCGGTACACGAAACCGCACAATTGCTGACCGGGCTCGGCTATCGGTTATAGAAGTCGAATTCGAGCTCATATTGCAAATGACCATCGCCCATGGACAGGTCATAATCAGCAAATCCATACACATAGTCGAACCGCACCGATTGTGACGGCAAGTCGACTGCGTTGCGCAGGCGGATGTCGTTGCGAAACTCCATGATCTGGGTCGGGCTGCCGAACAGGTCGCCAACGGTGTCGATCCCGGCAATCGAACGGATATAGTTGCCATTTCGGGTGTCTGCCCCGAACGCCATACCATCATCGACGCCTTGCCGGGTGACGCCATAGTCAAAGGCGACCCGATTGAGCAAATTGGCGGTGTTGAAATTGTCTGTCGGGCCGACCAGGCGCGCTTCGGCCGTGAGGAAGAAATCCGTGCGGGACGACAGGTAGAAGCTGCGCTGGGCTGATGTATCAGCAGCGACGAGATCCGCGCTCAAGGAGACATTGAACGGATCCAGACGATCGCCTGCATCCAGAAAGCCATTGCTGTTGCCATCCGTCGGCAATCGATCCGGGACGCCATCGCCATTTGTATCGATGCCAAGGATCACGCTCTGGTCTTCCAGAGGCACAGTATGAAAGCCCTCTGACCGTGTGCCCGTAATCACCGGATTGACGCCACCTGCGCCTTGAAACGGATTGCCGGCCCACGGGATCATGCGCCCACCGACCGGAACGGTGCCGCCCGTGGCGAAGACAAAATTGTCATACACGTCGAACGAAAAGCCATCATGCACCACGACGCAGCCATAGACCCGGCAATAGAAGTCGGAATCGATCCAGGAGGCATTGGCGCCCGGCACGCTCAGGAGCGCGCCAGCGGAAAGAAGAACGCCCTTAAGGCTAGTCCAGGTTCGACGCTTCATCTTCGGGAACCTCGATCATTGGCGCCGTGTCGACAAAAGAGAGATCAGTCTGGTAGGGCGCAAGCTGCACTGTCCCGCTGCTGCTCTGGGGGGCGTGAATGTCTTCCAGCGTGACTCGCAATTCAGGATTGGCCGGTACGTCCTCTGTCAGTGGCAGACGGTACTCTCGCGAGGCTTCATGCAAGACCACCAGATTGTTGATGGGCGCCCGGATCGTGTCACCAGAGTCACCGCTAATCTCGATCTGGCCACGCAGGCGGGAATGGGCGTTGCCACTGTTTTCAAGTTGGAAAACAAGGGCATTTTCGCCAGTTTCAGATTTTGTCAGGGTCGCCGCCGTAATCTCGGGTTTGCTCTCGCCATGACCCATTGTGAGATAGAACAGGCTGGCAATCTGATATTTTTTCCAGACGCCGGACTGACCTGATCGTTCTTCGGGGAGAAGGGTCGAGGCAATCAGCGCAAACCGGTAATCTCCCTGGCGATCAATCCGGATAGGCGCTGACATGTCGACAATCACCTGCTCGGTTTCGCCAGGATTCAGGGTCACGAAAGCCGGGCTGAATCGCACCCAGTTGGCGGCGGAGGAATCTGTTTCTCCAGGGGGATCAAGCTTGATCTGACCGTTTTCGTCGAGCTCCCAGTCGGCAAGGCCGAGGGTCAAAGAAATCGTGTCTTCCTGATGGACATTGCCAATATTGATCACCTGGCGCTGGCGTTCGCCAGGTTGAATCGCCATTTCGACGGTGGTCGGCTGCAATCCGATGCCAAAGGAAGACGCCGGAACGGCCATGGCCGCCATCGCCAAAACGACACAGCTTGCACGCAATGCAGTAGTAAAGCGCATCAAAAACCCCTAAATTTTAAGCTCTTATTTTCCATAACCGTAATCGAAGAGGGTTACTGGAGCGTTTCCAATGATGTCAGCGGCTTGTCGCTGATGCAGCGCTCGGGTAACGCGAAGCCATGAAACTGCCAGGTCACAAGAAACGGACGCATATTGCGGCCGATATTTCCTCCAAGCCCGGTCGCACGCGGGCGGAACGCGAGCTCATACTCGGTGATCATGGGTTCCTGCGCGAAAGTTTTCAGAACCTGCACCAGATCGGTGATGAGATGTGGCGGTCAAACCAGCCCAATCCACGCCAGGTCGCAGAACATGCGCGGTTGCGCGGGATCAAGACGATTATCAACCTGCGCGGATCCAGCACGCGCGGTTATTACCTGCTCGAAAAAGAAGCCTGCGAGATGAACGGCGTCGATTTGGTCGATTTTCAGGTCTATTCGCGCGACACGCCGACGGTGGATACGGTCCTGGCGGCCAAAAAACTGTTTGAATCCATCGAATATCCAGCCCTGATGCACTGCAAGTCCGGGGCGGATCGCGCGGGACTGATGAGTGTTCTGTATGCGATTTTTCAGCTCGGCGAGCCGGTATCCGTGGCGGTCCGGCAACTGTCGAAGAAATATCTGCACATGCGCGAAGGCAAAACCGGGCTTCTGGACGCCTTTTTCGAAACCTATCTGGCGGCAGAACAGGCGAGCGGAATCGGCTTCGAGGACTGGCTGAACACGGAATATGACCGGGTTCAGGTGAAACAGGATTTTCTCAAATCCGGCCAGGCAAAGTGGCGCCTCGATAGTCTCCTGCGCAGAGAATAGACGCTTTTTTTCACTGGCCTTGGCGCGGGATTCGTGGAACGTTAACCCTGTGCGAAACAGTGAGGAAAGGGGTTCGCCAATGAAAAAAGTAGTTATTGCGTCAATGTTTGCTCTGGGATTAGCAGCATGCGGCGGCGGTGGTGGCGGTGCCAAGGCGGCACTCGTCAAATCGTGCCTTGATGACGGATCTACCGATGAAGCAACCTGCTCTTGCATGGCTGATTTGGCGGTCGACAAACTCGACCCGAAATTGGTCAACATCCTCGTCGAAGCCACCGAAGCTGAAGACGAAGACGCATTTATGATGTCAAAAATGGGTGAATTGAGCCCGGAAGAAATGACATCATTCATGACCGTCATGATGAGTGCCGCGACTGAGTGCGGCATGGAAATGTAAGGCAGTCTGCCGAATTTAGTGTCAGCCAGCCCGGACCCTGAAAGAATTCAGATGTCCGGGTTGTCTATGAGGGAAAGAGGACGACATGAAATTCTTCATTATCAACAGTTTCCGCTTGATGATTTACATCGCTTATATCGTGATCATCTGTCTCGGTGTGGGCATGGGCTATTATAATGGCTTTGTTCTGGAACAGAGCAGCGTCGAATTGCTGAATGTCGGTCTGCAAGGTCCGGCTGCGCAGTTCCTGACTCTGATCGGACTGAGCTTTCTTGGTTGGGTTGCAGCCAGCCTCGTTTGCGGATTGATCGTTACATTCCTGGATATTCGTGACGATATTAATGACCGTCTGCCGGATGCCCGGCGCGACGACTAATTCGAGATTTCCCCGGGGGTTCAGATGAGCGCATTACAAGTTGCTGGCGTCTATATCGCGATCAATATTCTGATGCTCGTCTGGTTCGGCTTACGCGTTGTGGCGCGCCGGTTCCGGGGAAAAATCTCAATGGGCGACGGCGGATCAGATGATCTGGCGCGCGCCATTCGCGTTCACGGCAATGCATCTGAATACGTTCCGCCCATGTTGGTGGGATTGCTCGCGCTGGCATTCCTGGATGCGCCAATCTGGGCCTTGCATGCGCTTGGCATCGGCTTCACGCTCGGACGGGTCATGCATGCGTTCGGGATGAGTGGCGCGCCCCTCATCTTGCGGCAATTGGGCATGCTGCTGACCTGGACGGCGATGGGCATTGTGTCGCTTGCCATCCTTTATTTCGCCTTTACCTAGGCGGACATGACCAGGCTTCTTTCGCTCAGCGGACTCGCGGCAGAAACACTCAACAAGACGGCGCGATTGATCGTGCCGTCTTCGCCATTTGGTGTGTTCTTCGTTGTGATGAGTGGCGTTCTGGTTTGGGCCGCTGGCGCGCTGCCCGATGGCGGGACGGGCTTTGTCCTGTTCGTGGCATTGGCATTCGGCGCGCTGTTCGCCCACAGCCTGTTTTCCGCCGCGATGTATCGCGCTGTTCTGCCGGCGATAGGCGGGATGTTGAGCGGCGCCTGGAAGCTGACTTTGGCCTGGCTTTTGGTCGTGGTCGTCGCATCCATCGCAGCCACGATCGTGGTCCTGTTCTTCTCGCTCATCGGGGCGAGCCTGGGCGTGGCCTCAGGCGAAGCGGGGCAGGAGATTACCGACATGACCGCGGAGATGCGCGCGGGCGGCACGTTCTGGCCGCTCTTCGCGCTCTTCCTTGCCACGCTGGTCGGTCTGTTCTGGTTTGCCGTGCGACTGATGCTGTTTGCGGCGGCGAGTGTTCTGCGCGGGCAGGTTCATGTATTCCGCACCTGGTATTGGACAAAAGGCCAGGTGCGGGTGCTCGCTCCGTTGATGATTGGGTTTGTTATCCTCCCCATCCTGGGGCTCTCCCTGATCGCTCGGGTGGTCAGTGCAGCCGCATTGGGAGTCCCGGAAACGCCTTTGGAAACGGGAGTTTCCGTTGCGCTGGTGACGCTGATCCTGCTGCCCAGCGCATGGCTGGGTCACGCCTTCGCAGCGAGTGTTTTCGAACGCCTGGCCTCGGACGCACCGGTTGACGAAAGCTGAGAGCTGATTACCCCTGCCAATCGAGTGGGAGGGTTAAATGGCCAAGAATTTCAGTTTCGATAATGCCGCGTTTCACTTCATGCGAACCGACGGATCAGGCGGGTTTCTGCTTAAATTCCTGATCGCCTATTTGTTGGTGAGCGCTGTGTTCACGGCGCTTAACTTTGGCATTCAGGCCATGCTGTTTGGCTCCCTGAATGGACTGGCGGAACAAATGGCGAGTGGACGATTGGCACCGGGTCAATTCGGGGCAATCGGGTTGTATTATCTGTTACTGATGGCAATTGGCGCGGTGTTCTGGGCCGTATTCGAGGCCAGCGTACAGCGCCGCTATGTTCTGGATGCCGACTTTTCCATCAGATTTGGCGGAGATGAATTGCGCTTGCTGGTGGTCGGCCTTCTTTGGCTCCTGTTCTTCATTGCGGCCTATATTGGCTTGGGGATACTCATGGTCATCGCCGTCGCCCCCATCGCAGCGACAAATGCGAATCCCGGCTTCGCGGGCCTAATCATTTTTCCGCTTACGATTGGCGGCTTGATCATTTGGGCCTGGCTGGCAACGAAACTTTCGGCCGCGAGCGCCCTTACGATCCGCGATCAGAAAATCAAGTTTATCGATTCCTGGGGCGCGACCAGGGGGCGATTCTGGCCGCTCTTTGGTGCTTATCTGATACTGGCGATCATTGTTCTCTTTATCTATTTCGCCCTAATGGGCGTTCTCCTGGCTGCAGTCTTCGGGGCCGGATTGAATTTCAGCGATCCAACTGCCCTCGCGATGATGAGCAATCCGCAATCCATGGGGGTCATGTTCATTGTCTTTTTCCTGATCATGTCAGGCGTCCAGGCGCTCTTCCTGTACATCTGGGCCGGCCCGGCCGCCTTGATCGCCAAGACGGACCCGCGCGGCGGCGGGATGCCAAACGTGGCTGACGAATTCGCCTAGGTCACCACGCCGGCATCAAACAGCGCGTCAATCTTGTCAGCGTCATAGCCCAGTGAATTCAGCACATCACGCGAATGCTCACCCTGGCGCGGTGACGCGCCTTTCGGGCCATCATCTGCGCCTGGAAAGCGGATCGGTGAGGCCGGGGAGGCGAAGGTTGAGCCGTCGCCGCTGGCGCTTGGCACTTGCGTAATTCCGCCCGCCGCCGCGACTTGAGGGTCCGCAGCTACCTCCGCCAGCGTCTGAACCGGCGCCCAGGCAATGGCTTCATCATCGAGGCGCTGAGCAATTTCCGCCTTGGTATATTTGCCGAATTCCGCATCCATCAGGGTCACAAGGTCGGCCGCATTGGCCCGGCGGGACTTGCCGGTCGTGAACCGCTCATCCTCGATCAGATCAGCCCGATCCATCACTCGGCACAAGGGTGGCCAGTCGACATTGCCCTGGCGGGAAACGATGCAAATCCAGGCGCCGTCCTTGGTCTTGAAGAAATTCATCAAGGGCTGAATTTGTTCATGCCGTGACTTGGTCGACCCGATGCGGCCAAAGAAAAGCTGAATTGCAAAATCCGATCCCATGGCAAACAAGGCGGCGCGCAACAGAGAGGCTTCGACCAATTGGCCTTCGCCTGTTCGGTGCGCCTTGACCAGGGCGGCGCAAATCCCGGCGGCTGCGGCCATACTGGTCGTGTGATCCCCAAAGGCCGTGCGCAAGGCGAATGGATCCTGACCTTTCGGCACGGTCAGATGTCCAACCCCGGCGCGCGACCAGAAAGAAGCGACATCAAAGCCCGGCTTGTCTGCATCGGGGCCTTCGAGGCCGTATCCCGTCAGGGTGCAGTAAACGAGTTTCGGATTGATCTTGTGCAGGCTTTGATAATCCAGCCCCGAACGCGTCAGTCCGCCTGGACGAACATTGGTCAGGAACACATCGGCATCTGCGGCCAGTTCGCGCAGAATTTTCTGCCCATCTTCGGTTCGCGTATCGAGCACAATCGACTTTTTCCCGCGATTGTCGAAGTCGAAAACCGGATTGTCCTGAATATCGGTCCCAATGGTGCTGAAAAAGTTGCGAATCGGATCACCGCCCGGCGGTTCGATCTTGATCACGTCGGCGCCCCAGTCGCTCAGAATGCTTCCGGCCCCTGGCGCAGCCATATAAGTGGCGTGTTCGATTACTTTGATGCCGTCTAGCATAGGCGCATCCTATCTCTTGTCTTCTTTGGGCAATCGGCTTTTGGTAAACCAGGTATTAACCCGCTCAGTTCATTTATTCACAAATCGAGATCGGCGACAGGGATACCCCCGCGATATGACTGTACAAAGCATGCGTCCAGAGCTCAGCGAAGGCGATATTATTCGCCTGATGAAAGGCGAGACGTCTGAGGAGCGCGCGACCGTTGCGCACCGCCTCTGCCGCCGCATCGCCACCGACGTATTGAGCGATGATGAGCGCATCTTCGCCGATGAAATCATCCAGATCCTGGCCAAGGACACGGCCGAGCTGGTGCGCCGGACCTTGTCCGTCACGTTGCGCAATTCCCCCCGCTTGCCGCACAGCGTCGCCGTGCAGTTGGCGCAGGACGTGGAATCGGTGGCGATTCCATTGCTGGAAAACTCTCCCGTCTTCTCCGACGAGGACCTGATCGAGCTGGTTTTATCTGTGACCGCCGCGAAACAAGCGGCGATCGCGGGCCGCGCGACCGTTTCCGGCGCCTTGTCAGAGGTGATTTGTGAACATGCCTCGGAAATCGCGGTTGAGACGATTGCGGGCAATTCCGGGGCTGATTTGACCGATCGGGCGATGGAACACTCGGTTGAGCGCTTCCCGGCCAATCAGACCATGCATGAGAATCTGGTGCTGCGGGATCATATTCCGGTCCACATTGCCGAAAAAATGGTGTCGCTGGTCTCCGGCCAGGTCTTTGATTTGTTGATCAATCGTCACGAATTGCCGGCGCAAATGGCGATCGATCTGGCGGCAGGGGCCCGCGAGCGCGCGACGATTGATCTGGTGGAGCAGGCCGGGCGGACGCATGACATGCCGCGCTTCGTCTCACAGCTCAATCTGAACGGTCGATTGACCCATTCCCTCATCATGCGAGCCTTGTGCGTCGGACATATGCCCTTTGTCGAGCATGCGCTGGCGGAATTGTCAGGTGTGCCGCATGCGCGCGCCTGGTTGATGATCCACGATGCCGGACCGCTCGGGCTGCAGGCAATTTTCGATCGCGCCGGTTTGCATCGCAAATTGCTGCCCGCGTTCAGAGCCGCCGTGAAAGTCTATCATGAGCTGGAACTGGATGGCGAAGCGAATGACCGGGCCCGGTTCCGTATGCGCATGATCGAACGGGTGCTGACCCAGTTCCAGGCCATTCCGAAAGCGGATCTCGATTATCTGTTGGAAAAACTGGATGCCTATGCGGAGCAAGCCAAGCGCCGCGATGAGAATGCCGCCTAGGCGTCTGCGCGCATCCGAAAGCCATATTCCACGCCAAGTTCGCTGAGGAAGTAGCTGTCACGCCAATTGGCGTGCTCGGCGATGACCAGCATGCCGGAACTCACAGCGGCTTCGATACGATCCTGAAGCTCTGGCTCTTCCTCAATCTTGCGGGCATCAACGCGCAAGCTGTCGAGCAACAGGCGCATGGAGTGGCTGAGCGGGCATTGCCAGGACCGGGTCGCATTCAGCGAGATCCGGAACCCGCATCGACGCAAGGCTTCAACGCCGTCCTGCGCATTGCGCGCCGCGGGCAGCGCCAGGGCCGCGTCTTGGATTTCGAAGCAGATTTCCTGGGGACAAAGGCGAGTCCGGGCAATGGCGGCGTCACAGGCGACCGCCGTTTCGGGATGGATCAACGCGACCAGAGGCATCTCGATGATGACCGGGCGCTCAGTCGTGCGATTGTGGGCATCGTGCGCGACGTCCTCGACATGCTCCGCCATCCAGGTGGCAGGTGAGACGGGCTCGCTGCGTTCTGCAGCGAGCGCCGCTCGGCCGAAAACCGCGCGCTCTTCGAAGCGTTTCTCGGTTTCGGCAAACAGCAACACAGCTTCCCCTGTCTCCAGATGCATGACCGGCAAGAGACGATTTCGAGCGGGCGCCGGATTGGCGGCTTCAAACGGGGGCGTGTGAGTAAGGCGCATTCTGCTTCCGTGACGTTGCGACAAGCGCCTTAACTACAAAAACATAGTTGAAATCACGCGCATGACGGCGTGATGATTTGTGTCAAATTTGATCGAGTTTTTTCGCGGAGTGCCCATGTCTGATTCAGCCCCACCACGCCTGTCCGCGACCATCTTGCTGTTGCGGGATGATCCGGATCTGCAGGTGCTGATGGTCAAGCGTCACTATGAAATCGATTTCGCTTCCGGCGCCCTGGTGTTTCCAGGTGGCAAGGCGAATGACGAAGACAGCGATCCGGCCTGGGCCGACTGGACCGATGGCGATTTTTCCGGGACCGAACAAGCCGCCCGGATCTCCGCCATTCGCGAAGCCTATGAAGAGGCGGGGATCATTCTCGCGCGACCAAAGTCCGCGCGAGGCGCAGGGGCGACGCTGGTCGGTTCGGATATTGCCGAGACGCTCAACCCGATGCGCGGGCCTGTGGATCGCCGGGAGCAAAGCTTCCTGGCCTTGATCCAGCAGCACGGTCTTGTTCTGGCGCTCGATGCGCTTGTACATTTCGGGCACTGGATCACGCCGACCATGATGCCAAAACGGTTCGATACCCATTTCTACCTGGCCGCCACGCCACCGGAGCAGGTGGCTGAGCAGGATGGCCGCGAAACTACCGAGGCGGTCTGGCTTGGACCGCAGCAGGCGCTGGATATGGAGGAGGCAGGAACTGCCACGATCATTTTCCCGACCCGGATGAATCTCGGCAAATTGGCCGAGACGCCGACGACGTCGGCCGCTCTCAACCGGTTCGCTTCTGAAGCGGTCGTGACGGTGCTGCCAGTCGTCGGCAAGGATGATGATGGGGCGCCGTGCCTGCACATTCCGAAGGAAGCTGGCTATATCCAGCACATGGAACCCCTGCAGCGGGTTGCCAATGTCGCGAAAAGCAAATGACCAGGCGTTTTGGAGACAGCGTTGAACTGACCCGCGACGGGACCATTGCAATGGTCACGCTGGATCGCGGAGATGGTCGCAATGCGCTGTCGCTAAAAGCCATGCAGGCGCTGACGGATGCGGCGCACTTCCTCGTCTCGGACACGGAGTCGAACGTGGTGGTTCTGACGAGTCGTGGGGCGTTCACGGCTGGCGCGGATCTGAAAGACCCGGACCGGGCCGAGATGCGTGGCAAGACGCGACTGGAACAGCGCCAATCGCTTAAGCTGGGCCCGGATATGTGCGCGGCCTGGGAAGCGCTTGAACAGATCACGATTGCCGCGATTGAAGGCTATTGCATTGGCGGCGGCGTCGCGCTCGCGGTGGCCTGCGATCATCGCATTGCGGCGGAGGATGCGTTTTTCCGGCTGCCTGAAATCCCGCTCGGCATGAATATGAGCTGGCAAACCAATCCTCGAACAGTGGCGCTGGTCGGTCCGTCGCGGGCGAAGCTTTTCACCATTCTCGGAAAACCTTGCTCAGCCGAAACCGCCCTCGAATGGGGACTGGCCGACCAGGTGACACCGAAAGACGCAGCATTGGTCGGCGCGATGGATTTGGCCCAGCAATATGCGGGCGTGCCACCGATTGCGTTGCGCATGACCAAGCAAGCGATCAATGTCGCCGCCAACCCGCTTGGACACGCGACCAGTTTCATGGATCGGGATCAGTTTGCCTATGCCTCAACCACCGCTGATCAGGGCGAAGCGATCCAGGCCTTCCTTGAGAAACGCGATCCTCAGTTTAAAGGGGACTGATTCAGTATTGGCTTAAGCCCAGAGTGGCTTCACGCAATTTTCCCGCGACACATCAAGTTCGAACGTGATCGGGGTCGGCGATACGCGCGGCGCGCGACCGGACAAGGCTTTATGAATCTGGGCGAAGGTCGCCTTTGCGACCGTGACAGGTCCAACATCGCCGCTCAGTTTGGGCGAGAGTTTCATCCCGCGTCTCATCAGACCATTCGTATAGGCAGCATTCGCGTTCATCAGCGCGCTCATGGTCATGAATTCGCAAGACAGGGAGACATTCACGCAATCGGCATTGCGCACACGGTGCGGCGCCATTTGCGGCCATGTCAGCCCCATGCCGGGGGTCAGGTCGTGCGTGGTCGCCTGATTGTCGAATACTGCGCGATACGGCACTTCCTCGTCTTGCTTCATGTGAACAATGTCTTCGATACAGGAGGAGGGCGCGAGGGTTTCGTCGCGATCATAGACCCATAAACGTTTCTCGCCGCGCAGCTGGAACAGCGCGACCATCGGAATATCGAGATGGTAATTGACCTCGACATTCGGCGACGAAATCAGCAATCCCATGTCCCGTTTCATGGTTTTTCGACCTGTGGCGGCCTCGAGACTGTCGAAAATCGTCGCGGAAATATGTTCCAGATCGAACAATTCATCGCCGGCGCGTCTTAAATTGAGCCAGATCTTTCCATGCTTAACGGCCTCGACAATGTCCTTTCCGTTCATCCGCGGCGCGCGCCCGCGCAAGGACGCGGCCGGGCCTTCACGCTGCTCCGAAAAGGCCCAAATGTCGAGATTCGCCCGTGGATACTCGTCAATCAGGTGGGCCAATCCCTCATCCGTAAACAGATTTGATTGCGAAATATTGTGTTCGGCAAACAAGGTTTCCCGTCCAAAGCCCCATTCTGAATGGTCTGGCCAATCCACAAACATAAAGCATCCCCACGCATTCGAGTGTCAATTCTCGAGTGAGATGCAAGATTGGGTCCAGATTCGCCTGTCAGGTGAGTGGGAAACCGACGCTAGATATCCAGTTCTTCCGCGAAATGGGCGTTTTCCTGGATGAAGCGATAGCGGTGTTCTGCCTTTTTCCCCATCAATGTATCGATCAGTTCAGCCGGTTTGGCCTCTGTCAGCTCATCAATGCTGTCTGGCAGCGTAATCCGCGCCAGCGTGCGCGTTTCCGGGTTCATGGTGGTCTCTTTCAGCTGTCCCGGGTTCATTTCCCCAAGACCCTTGAATCGGCTGAGTTCAACCTTCTGATTAGGCTTGAATTCGAGCTCCATCAGCAGCTCTTTGTCTTCATCATCCATCGCATAGACGGACTTGCCTTTATAGGAGAGCTTGTAGAGCGGCGGCATCGCCATATAGAGCCGCCCGCTTTCGATCAGACCAGGCGTCATCTTGTAGAAGAATGTGATCAACAGCGCCGCGATGTGCGCCCCGTCAACATCCGCGTCGGTCATGATGATGATTTTTTCATAACGCAGATCATCAATGTTGAAGCGCGAGCCCGTGCCGGTACCAAGCGCCAGGAGCAGGTCCTGAAGCTCCTGATTTTTATCCATTTTCTCTGCCGTCGCTGACGCAACATTGAGGATCTTGCCGCGCAAAGGCAGAATTGCCTGGGTCTTGCGATCGCGGGCCTGTTTGGCTGAGCCGCCCGCGGAATCCCCCTCGACGAGGAAGAGTTCGGTGTCGCCTTTGCTGTCTGCACAATCAGCCAGTTTACCGGGCAGGCGAAGTCTTTTGGTCGCCGACTTGCGAGCCACTTCCTTGGCTTTGCGGCGGCGGGCGCGTTCATCGGCGCGTTCTACCGCCCAGGTCAGCAGTTTGTCGGCTTCTTTCGGGCTGGCGGCGAGCCAGTGATCGAACCGGTCACGCACGCAATTCTCGACCAGACGGAAGGCAGCCGTCGTCGACAGCTTGTCCTTCGTTTGGCCGACAAATTCCGGATTGCGGATGAAAACCGACAGGAGCAAGCCGGAATGGCCCATAATGTCGTCGGCGGTGATCGACGTGCCCTTTTTCTGTCCGGTCAGCTCAGCATAATTGCGCAAGCCCTTGGTGATCGCGGAGCGGAAGCCTGCTTCATGCGTACCACCATCCGGGGTCGGGATCGTATTACAATAAGACCTTGAAAAGCCGTCTGTTTCGCCAAATCCGGCAGCGGTCCAGGCAATCGCCCATTCGACTTTTCCGTCATCGCTTTCGACCAGGCCGGCAAAATGCTGCTCGGTGATCGTCGCCTTGCCCTTGAAGACTTCGTCCAGCTGATCGGCCAGGCCGTTTGGATAGGACAGGGTCTTTTCAGCCGGGACTTTCGAATCCTCAGGCAGCAATTCCGGGTCGCACTTCCAGCGCACTTCGACGCCGCGATAGAGATAGGCTTTCGAGCGCGTCATCTGGAACAGACGCTGCGGCTTGAAGCGCAGTTTCTCGCCGAAAATCTCGATATCCGGCTTGAATCGAACCGTTGTGCCGCGGCGGTTCGGGGCCGCGCCCAACAATTCCAGCGGACCGGTCACCACGCCGCGCTCAAAGGCCTGGAAGTACAACTTCTTGTCGCGCGCGACCTCGACTTCCATTCGCTCTGACAGGGCATTCACGACGGAAGATCCGACGCCGTGCAGGCCGCCAGCCGTCTCATACGCCTTGTTCGAGAATTTGCCGCCCGCATGGAGCGTCGTCATGATCACTTCCAGGGCTGATTTGCCAGGATATTTCGGATGCTCGCCGACCGGGATACCGCGGCCATTATCGATCACTTCGACATAGCCATCGGCGCGCACATGCACTTCAATGCGCGAGGCATGGCCGGCCACGGCCTCGTCCATGGAATTGTCGAGGATTTCAGCAAACAGGTGGTGATAAGCGCGTTCATCGGTGCCACCAATGTACATGCCAGGGCGTTTCCGCACCGGTTCAAGGCCCTCAAGGACCTCAATGTCTTTCGCGCTATAGCCAGAAGGATCAGTTTTCATATCGTCAAACAGGTTAGATTGCTTTGCAGCGCCCATAATGGTTTTCTCCCCGTAAGCCCATTCGCCCACTGATTCCAAGGACTTCCATCATGACGATTATGATTAATACGCCATTAACCCTGCCATCTGGCGTGGAATTGCCCAATCGGCTCGTCAAAGCCGCAATGACGGAACGCCTCGCAAATGCGAAGAATGAGGTCACCGACCGGCATATCCGCCTGTACAAGGCCTGGGGCGATGGCGGCATTGGGCTGCAAATCACGGGAAATGTCCTTGTCGACCGGAGAAACCTGGAAGCGCCCGGTAATGTCGCAATTGATGGCGCGCCGTCGAATGAACATGCTGTCATGCTGGGGAAATGGGCCGAGGCGTGCCAGGCCGGGGGCGGCAAAGTGGTCATGCAGCTCAGCCATGCCGGCCGACAGACCCAGAAAATGGTCAATCCACAACCTGACGCCCCCAGCGCGATTGCAGTTGATCTGCCAGGCGGCCAGTTCGGGACGCCGCGCGCCATGACCGGCGATGATATCAAGCGCCTGATCGAGAAATATGCGATTGCCACCAAGGCGGCGCGTGCGGCGGGGTTTGACGGGGTTCAGGTCCACTCGGCGCATGGTTATCTGATGAGCCAGTTCCTGTCGCCGTTGACCAATCAGCGCGATGATGAATGGGGTGGACCGCTGGAAAACCGGGCCCGGGCTCTGGTCGAAGTCCTGAAAGCGGCCACTGCGGAAGCCGGGCCGGGATTTGGGGTCTCGGTCAAACTCAACTCAACCGACTTTCAGAAAGGCGGTTTCTCCAAAGCCGACTCGATGGCCGTGATCGGCATTCTGAACGAACTCGGGCTCGACTTTGTGGAAATTTCTGGCGGCAATTATGAGCAGCCGAAAATGATGGATATGGACGGCCTTAAACCGGCGCATGAGGAAGGTGCGCGGGAAAGTACGAAAAAGCGCGAAGCCTATTTCCTGGATTATGCCAGGGAGGTGCAATCGGTTGCGAAAATGCCGCTTATGGTCACCGGTGGCTTCCGCACAGCTGCGGGGATGAATGACGCGCTGGCGGCCGGAGAAGCCGATCTGATCGGGCTCGGGCGTCCGCTCTGCGTTGATGTTGATGCCCCGGCGCAGCTACTGTCTGGCGATCTGGACGAGCTGATCAAATGGGAAAGTACGCTCCGCATCGGACCTGGCATATTCAGCCCCAATTCTTCCATCGGCATTTTCAAGGCTCTGAACGGGTTTGGCATGCAGGGCTGGTATTATCATCAGCTGCACCGGATCGCTGACGGCGAGGCGCCTAATCGCAAGCTTGGCGTCCTGAGTGCGTTTCTCAAGATGCAAGGGATCGACAGTCGCATGGCAAAGGCGTACCACGCCGATCTCAAAGCAGGGGAGCGCGTATGAGCCTGATTATTTCATCGGCCTTTGATAGCGGCAATATCGTGGTCAAGGATGCCAGCGACCCGATGAATGTGCGACTCGACATCGCCAAAGACCATCAGTCCGACTTCTATCAATGGTTCCATTTTCGTGTATCAGGCGAAAAAGGACAGAGCCTTCGCCTCGTCATAGAAAATGCCGGCGGGGCCGCTTATCCCAAGGGTTGGGAGAATTATCAGGCCGTCGTGTCGGAAGATCTGATGGACTGGCGCCGCGTGCCGACCTCCTATGACGGGCAGAGCCTGACCATTGAGGCCACGCTCAACGTCAATGCCATCTATGTCGCTTATTTCGCGCCTTATTCCTCCGAACGGCACGGCATGCTCGTTGCCGGTGCCCAGAATTATGCTGAAGGGCGGATCAGCGTGCTCGGCCAAACCCTTGATGGGCGGGATCTGGACCTGATCACGCTTGGCGAACCCGGGCCTGAGAAGCGCAAGATCTGGATCACGGCGCGCCAGCATCCCGGTGAGACCATGGCTGAATGGTGGATGGAGGGATTTCTGGAGCGGATGCTGGACCCGATTTCCGCCATTTCCAAGGATCTGATGAGCCGCGCGGTCTTTTACATCATTCCGAACATGAACCCGGATGGCAGTGCGCGGGGGCATTTGCGCACCAATGCCGCTGGCGTAAATCTGAACCGTGAATGGGCCGAGCCGAGCCTGGCGAAGAGTCCGGAAGTCTATCTGACGCTGCAGAAGATGATCGAAACCGGCTGCGACCTGGCGCTGGACGTCCATGGGGATGAGGCGATGCCGTACAATTTCATCGCCGGGGCGGAAGGCATTCCGGGCTGGTCAGACCGGCTTGCGGGCCTGCAGGAGAGTTTCAAATCGGCCTATGTGAAATCCTCAAATGGCGCGTTCCAGACTCAGTTTGGCTATCCGATCAGTTCGGCTGGAAAAGCCAATCTGTCGATCTGCACCAATGCTCTGGCGGAGCGGTTTGACTGCCTGGCCATGACGCTGGAAATGCCGTTCAAGGATGATGCAAACCACCCGGACGCGGATTATGGCTGGTCGCCGGCCCGCTGCAAGGCGCTTGGCGCCAGTGCCTTGAGCCCGATCCTCGCCGTTATGTCTGATCTTCGCTGATCGCCGCCATGGCCTGTTCGATCAGGCGATAGCTATTGATCCGCGTTGCGAGACTGTCTGTGATGGAGAGCAGAAACAGCTCGTCCGCGCGCGCGGCCTGCGCGACCGAGATCAGTTCGCGAGCCACTGACAGGCCTGTCCCGATAATGCCACGCTGCGGCGGTTCGAGCGGCGAATCTGCCAGAAACGCCCTGGCGGTCGCCGCATCCAGATAGGGCCGGAATTCGCCTATGCCGCGCCCAAGCGCCCAGGCCTTGATCGATCCGGCCAGATGGTCGGCTTCCGTTTCGGTCTCAGCCGCCAGGACGACCAGCCCGATCCCGGCATAAGGTTCAGGACAGAAGGGCGATGGCTCAAACGCCTCATGATACGCCGCCAGGGCGTCACCCGCGCCGCCAGGATTTAGAAAGTCTGCGAAAGCCAGTTTCAGTCCCATCTGTCCGGCAAAGGCGGCCGACCCGGGGGACGAGCATAGCATCCAGACATCGGGCCGAGGTCCTGGCGGATTGGCTGCAATTCCGCGCGCGCGATGATCGTCGGCCAGCGGGACTTCGCCGCTTGAATCCAGCATCCAGTCCATCATCATGCGCAGCATGGCTGGAAAGTTCTGTCCGCCAGGTCCGAGCAGGGCGGCGGACGCGCGCGGGTCCGCGCCAGTGGCCCGGCCAAGACCGATCTCAATCCGACCGGGGTTAAGCTGGCTTAATGTCTGTCCCCATTCGGCAACTTTGAGAGGCGAATAATTGGGTAGCATGATGCCCCCGGACCCGAGCGCAATCCGCTCTGTGCGGGCCGCCAGGTCGGCCATCAGGACTTCTGGCGTGGTGCCGGCAAAACTGGTCGCATTATGGTGTTCCTGAACCCAGTAGGCGCGATACGACATGGCGTCTGCCGCTGCTGCCAGCGCCCGTGTCTCGTTCAGCGCGTCGGCGGCGGTGCGTCCTTCAAAGATCGGGGAGGGGTCGAGAATTGACAGTGTGGGTTTCATCGCGCGTGTTGTGCGCTATGCAGGACCCCAAGACAAGTTGGAGTTGGAAGATGCGGATTGCGGCCTTTGCGATCATGAGCATGGTTTTGGCGGCCTGCGGTGCCGCCTCGGATTCCGCTGAATTGGGACCGCCCTCGGCGGAAGAGATTGTGGCGAATGCGCCGAAAGGCCCACTCGACGCTGCACCTTACCCGACTCACTACGCCCTCGACCTGACGCTCGATCCGAGGGAGACGCGGTTTGGTGGAACGGTCATCATGACGATCGCCTTGGATGAACCTTCGCACGGCCTCTATCTGCATGGCCGGGATCTCGACATTGCCGCGGTGCGCACGCGTGTCGGACAGGCCGAGCCGGTTACAGGCAGCTGGACCATGGCGCTGGAATCAGGCGTCGCCTGGCTCGACTTCGGGCAAGCCGTGACGGCCGATCAGGTGATTGTCGAGATCGATTATGACGCCCCGTTCGACGTCAATCTGTCCGGCCTGTTCAAGGTCACCGAGCAAGGCGATGCCTATGCGCTTGCCAAGTCCGAAAGCATCCAGGCGCGCCGCTTCATGCCGGGCTTCGATCAGCCGGCCTTCAAGGCACCCTTCGATATCACGCTCACCATCCCGGAATCGGATGCGGCGATCAGCAATGCCCCAGAAGCCTCGGTTGACGTATTAGAAGACGGTCTGAAGCGGATCACATTTGAAACGACCCGCCCTTTGCCGACGTATCTTCTGTCGCTTGCGGTTGGCAGTTTTGACGTTGTCGACGCGGGCATGATTCCGCCAAATGAGGTGCGCGCTGAGCCCATTCCACTGCGCGGTTTTGCGCGCCGGGGCAAAGGCGCCGAGCTTGGCCTCGCTTTGCAGACCGCGCCGGATCTTGTCCGCGTGTTCGAGGAAGCGTTGCAGCAACCCTATCCGTACAAGAAGCTCGATATCGTGGCTGCACCGCAATGGCCGTCTGGCGCCACGGAACTGGCCGCCGCGCTGACCTATCGCGAGACCCGGATCCTCGCCAGCCCGGGCATTGGTCCCGCCGCGCGGCGCAGCTTGCTCGCCATTCATGCGCATGAAGTCGGGCACATGTGGTTCGGTAATCTGGTGACGCCGCCCTGGTGGGACGATCTCTGGCTGAAGGAAGGATTTGCGAGTTGGGGGGAAGGCGCCAGCCTGTCAGAAATCTATCCTGGCGAAGGCTATGAGCTGGACGCCATTGCCGATGGTATTCGCGCCATGAGCCTGGACAGTCTGGCCAGCGCCCGCGCGGTGCGAGAGCCGATCGCGCTGAACGAGAATGTTCGCAACGCCTATGACTCGATTACCTATAATAAGGGCCTCGCCGTGATCGGAATGGTCGACACCTATTTCGGCGCGGACGTCTTTCGTCCGGCGCTCGGTCGCTATGTCGAAGCGTACGAAGATGGCGTCGCGGGCAGCCCGGAATTCTTTGACATTATCGGCGAGCAGACGGGCGAGCCGGAACTGACGCAGGCGTTTCGGAGCTTTGTCGAACAGAATGGCTTGCCGCTCCTCACGTTCGCCCCGACAGAAGCAAATGGCGTAACCGTGTCGCAATCACGATACGCGCCCCTGGGCAGTGCGCTCGGCAATGACCGCCGCTGGACCGTACCCGTTTGCTGGGTGAACGGGTTTGATGGTGCCCGAATTCGGGTCTGCCACTTATTGTCCGAACCGTCGCTGACGCTTCAGGGCGACCCGCGCGATCGCATCGACTGGATCATGCCGAACGCAAACGGCACTGGATATTACCGCTTCTCTCTCCCGTATGAAGCCTGGCAAGATCTTGGGCGTGCTTTCGATCAGCTCAATCCCGGCGAGAAGCTCGCAACCCTGGACAGTGTTGGGGCCGAGTTCATGGCCGGACGCATTGATGTCCAGACGGTCTGGCGTTTCATCGATGAAGCCGTACGCGATGATGAGCGCCGCGTCGTACAGGCCGCCATTCGCGAAGCCGGGCGGTTCGAGGCGCTGGTCGCCGGCGATGCCGAGGCCTTGGCAGGGTATCGCAGCGCCGTCATCGATGTCTTCCGTCACCGGTATACGGCCCTCGATCAGCATGGCGGCGATGACCCTGAGCGCACCATCATGAAGTCGAGCCTCGAACGGTTCCTGATCCGTAGAGGGGAAGATACCGACTTGCGCCAGGGCTTGGCCGATGCCGCGGCGGCCTATATCGAACTCGACGGGGTCGAGTCAGATCGGACTCTGAACACGGACGAGTATCTCTCCGCCATGGCCATCGGGTTCCAGGCCTATGGGGAACCCTTTCTCGATCAGATGCTGGTCGCGCGCGACACGTATGATGTCCCGGTCTTCGAACAGGCTGTGGCCTATGCGATTGGCCAGAACCGGGACCCTTCTCTGTCGCCGCGTATTCTGGACCTGGCCTTGTCGGGTGATCTCGGATCCCGGGAAACGCTTTCCATCGTTCAGGGACAGATGCGTCAGGAGGAAACCCGCGACCTGACCTGGGCCTGGCTGAAAGACAATTTCGCGACCTATCTTGATGTCATTCCGCGCCAACGGCGTCGGTTCAGCCCGGCGCTCGCCGCCTCACTCTGCACAGAGCAGGGACGGGACGAACTGATCGCCTTGTTCGAGGCGCAGGGCGATCTTGCTGAAGGGCATGAGCGCTCGCTGACGGAGACGACAGAGCGGATCGAGCTCTGCGCCGCATTGGAAAGCTATAAGGGCGAAGAGGTTCGCGCCTTTTTCAAACAGGAAGGCTAGGGCCTAATTGTCTTCTGTTTCCGACTCGTCCTCGGTCTCTGGCGAACGCGTGCCGAACAGGGCGCCGAGCGCACGATCGCGCAGCTCGTCTTCGAGGCTTGGCGCCTCTTCGCCCTCAGCAGATGGCGTGGCGGATTGACCGCCAATAATGCCGCCAATGATGGCGCCCGCATCACCGCCGATGCGATCGGCGATCTCGCCAGCGGCCTGACCGCGCAGCCGTGCCGTCAATTCAGCTTGGACAGCGGAGGAGTCGAGGCCGAAGCGGACGCTCGACCAGCTGCCATAGACCCGGACCGGGATCGGGATGTCGCCAATGCCAATGGTCGAGCCGGCCCCTGCGGCCGCGACATCGACGCGCGGCGTCAAGCGAATGTCCAGCGTCCGGGCGCCGAGATCGATGCTGCCGGCGCCGGTAATGCCGACCACCGGATTATCAATGCTGAGATCGGTGATGCTGGCCACGCCATTGGTAAAATCCAGATTGCCGATAAATTTGGAGAAATCGGTCTCCGCTTCCGGCGACAAGGCCTCGCGGAAACTTGCAATAGTTAGGTTTCCGCTTGCGACAAGCTCGCTAAGGCTGGATGCATCGCGCACCAGCTTGGCCAGATTCAGGCCCTTCAAGGCGCCTTGATTGAGGTCGGATTCAAACTTGCCATCCAGCCCATTGATCAGGGCTTTCAGACTGTTGCCTTCCGAGCTGAGATCCAGATGCACATCGCCAATCCCGCTCAGATTCTGAAACCCTGTGAGCGCGGTCAGCATTTCCTGCGCGGCGATACTGTCGGCCAGGGCTTCAATTTCCAGGCGCGGCGTTGACCGGGACGCGTCCAGGCTGAGATCGCCATACCAATTGCCCTGAAACACCTTGAAGCCGGGCGTATCACCATCCTGCCGGAAAATCGCGGACAGTTTGCCATCATCGAGGCGCGTGTTGAGGAGCGCATCATTCAGCGTGATCTGATCCATCACGACTTCACCAGCGGCGACCGTGATCGTGGCGTTCAGCATGTTCAAGGCGGCGAGATCAAGCGGCGTGTCATCCCAATCCTCGTTCAGGCTGGGCTCTGTATCGGCTTGCTGTGACCCAGCTCCGAGAAATGGCGTCAGGTCGAGCCGCGGCATGGTGAGGTTCGCGACGATGCGGGGGAGGTCGCCGCGCAGGTCAGCCCCCACGCTGCCGGTCGCGGTGGTGTCGTCGAGCGTGATCGAAGCCTGTTCCAGATTAGGGGCTGAGACAGAGCCTTTGGTCTGGCCCGAAATCGCGATTCTGTTAAGCGAGTCACCCGCCGGCAATTCCGTGCCCAGGGTCGACAGAACGGCGCGTGGATTATCGCTCGAAAATTCCAGCATGCCGTCCAGCGCCTGGTCTCCGGCGAGACTGAAGCTGCCGGAATAGTCGGTCATCAAGTCCTGTCCGCGCTGCTTCAGGGTGATGCCGGTCAGGCTTGGCGCGGAGACCGGACCGCTCACGCTGGCGACGAAGTCGACATTGCCCAACATGGTCAGAATCGGGATCAGCGTGTTGCCGGGTTTGAGCAGCCGTTGTGCGTCGGCCGCATTCAGCTCGACCTGACCGTCCATCGTCGGGACCTCGCCAAGTGTGACGGTGCCGGCATAATCCAGATCGAGGCCAGTGGCGGCCAGGTTCAGATCCGAGAAGGCGATCGTGGCGCTCGGCATGTCACCACTAATCGTGCCCTTGGCGCGCAGCGAGTCGAGATTGCCGGCCACAATTGGCAAGCTGTCGCCGCCGAGAAAGGGCAGGACTTGTCCAATCGTGTCGGAAGACAGCTCGAACGCGCCATCCATCGCGACCTGTTCGGCCAGGGTGAAGGCGCCATCGTAGCTGATATCGCCGTAAATCGTGCCCAGGTCGGCGCGGACTGTGACCGGCTGTTGTGCATTCAGCGCCGCGATTGTTTCCAGGCGCACATCATAGTCGAAGGGCTGGCCATTGAGATAACCTTCGCCCGTCGATGAAAGGGGCTTGTCGAGGGCGGACAGACGGGCTGTCGCATCGAACTCGGTCAGCGCGTATTCCGTGTCTGTGGTTCGATCGCGATAATAGACGGCGGCGTTGGACAACGCCGCGCGATCAATCCCGGTCTCAAAGCCGCCGCCAGCGTCATCCGGCGCCTCTTCCGCGGGCGTTTCCTGTGACGGTCCAAACTCCCAATTGGCGCGGCCATCTTCCAGGCGCTCCAGGCGAACGGTTGGATCATTGAGCGTGATCTGAGCGATCTCGACCCGGCGCGAAATCAGGGGCAGGAGCTTGACGCTGGCGCGCAGACTGCCAGCCTTGATCATCAACGGGTCGGAAAACCCTTCCGGGTTCGCCACTTCGACCCCGTCCACGCGGGCGGCAAAGGTCGGGAACACGGAGATCCGCGCATCGCCGTTCAGCGTCACATCCCGTCCCAGCGCCTTGGTGGCGGCCGATTCGATCTGCGCCTTATAGACCTCGGACGGGATCAGAAACGGCACCGTGACGAGGGCGCCGATCAGAAGGGCCAGGATAATGCCAATGATGATCAATATGCGTTGCATGGGAGGAGTCTGGCCTATTTTTGCTGTATCGAAGCTGAATAGCTGCAACTCATGTCAATGTCATGGCAATTGACGCTTGACCGCGAAAAAGCGCACGTATAGATCAGCCTCTCACCGCTTCGGCGGCGAAGCCCATGCGCGGGTGTAGCTCAGTTGGTTAGAGTACCGGCCTGTCACGCCGGGGGTCGCGGGTTCGAGTCCCGTCACTCGCGCCA
>JBCCCT010000029.1:0-24293 GCA_039033355.1 Pseudomonadota bacterium
GGAATCACGGTCAGCGTCAGGCGCCGCCCACCCTTGGCAGGCGTCAGCTTTTCCGGCCGGCAGAGGCGTGCCAATTGTTCGCCCACAATGTCGTTCCATTGGACTTTCAACCGGCTGAGAGTCGGCGCCTTGGTCGGGAGTTTCTTGCGCGTCAGGCGCATCGCCGCTTTGCCGATCGTGCCGGGCCCCGGATGCACGGGCTTGGCTTTCGCATAGCGAAGTTTGACGCGCGCGCGAGCTTCTTCCAAAGGATCGAGGCTTGATCGTTTTACCATTCAGAACAGTTTGCCCGGCATGAACATGGATGAAAAGTTACACTTTGCAGACTTTAGCACAGACTTGCTGGATTGGTATGCGGTCTCGGCGCGCGATCTGCCCTGGCGCGCAGGTCCAAAGGCGCGCGCGAACGGGATAAGACCAGATCCTTATCGCGTCTGGATGGCTGAGATCATGTTGCAGCAAACCACGGTGCCGCATGCGACGCGGTACTTTCTGGCCTTCACGGAACGCTGGCCGACGGTTGAGGCGCTGGCGGCAGCGGACGATGCCGATGTCATGGGGGCATGGGCCGGGCTCGGCTATTATGCGCGGGCGCGCAATCTGCTGAAATGCGCGCGGGCGGTGACGGAATTGGGCGCTTGGCCGGGCACTGTGGACGGCTTGCGCGCCTTGCCCGGGATTGGCCCGTACACGGCTGGCGCCATAGCCGCGCTGGCCTTTGGGCGTCGTGCTGCAGCGGTGGATGGCAATGTCGATCGGGTCTTCGCACGCTTGCTCGCGCTCAAAGGAGAGTGGAAGACAGAGAAAACCCGCCTGAAATCTGTGGTGGAAGACCTGGTGCCCGCGGATCGACCCGCTGAGTTTGCCGAAGGCTTGATGGATCTCGGGGCCACGATTTGCACACCAAAATCACCGAACTGTCTGATCTGTCCGGTGCGCCGTTTTTGTCTGGCGCAAGCGGAAGGCGAACCAGAGCGTTATCCAATAAAACCGAAGAAAACCCCCAAGCCACAGCGGCTTGGCCATGTCTATGTGCTCATCGGGTCTGAGCGCACCGTGCTGACCGAGACACGGCCAGATCGCGGCTTGCTGGGCGGCATGATGGGGCTGCCAACTTCAGACTGGACAGGCGAGTTGGGGGCACCAAAATTCCCCTCACAGGGGAATTGGGAAGAGATTGGGGAGGTCCGCCACGTCTTCACCCATTTCGGCCTGACCTTGAGAGTCTGGCGCGCGCATCAGGATGGTCTCGCGCAAACGACACCGCTCAAAACCGCCGCAGACCATTTGCCCAGCGTTTTTGCCAAGGCCTTGAAGCTTGCGCTCTAGGCTTGCTCCGACGTGAGGCCTTATCTCGGCGCTCCCGACCGCCTAAGACCGATACAGACAATCATATCGGAGCGCGAAACATGGATCTCAAATTAGCTGGCAAGAATTGCGTCATCCTCGGCGGGACAAGGGGCATTGGCCGGGCGATCGCCGATACGCTGGCCGGTGAGGGCGCGAATATTGCGATTTGCGCGCGCAACGCCGATCAGGTCTCACAAGCGGTCACAGAGCTGGAAGCCAAAGGCGTTCGGGCCACCGGTGGCTCTGTCGATGTGACGGAAGGCGAACAACTCCAGACCTGGATCAAGTCAGCGGCCGAAGAGCTGGGCGGGATCGATATTCTCGTCTCGAATGCTGGCGCGATGGCGCAAGGCAATGATCCGCAATCCTGGAAGCAGAATTTCGAGCTCGATGTGTTGGGCGCCGTGAACGCGTTTGAGGCGGCGGAGCCTTTCCTCGGCAAGGCGGCGGACGCATCAGGAGATTCAGCCTTTGTCATTATCGCCTCGGTGTCCGCAGCAGTCGCTGACAATGCCAGCTCATACGGTCCGATCAAGGCGTCGCTGATCCATATGGCGAAGGGCCTGGCACGCCAGCATGCCAAGCGCGGCATTCGCACCAATGTCGTCTCGCCCGGCATGGTCTATTTCGAAGGCGGCATCTGGCATCAGGTTGAGCAGAATATGCCGGACTTCTTCAAACAGGCCGTCGGGCGCAACCCGACCGGGCGCTGTGCGACACCGCAAGAGATTGCGGATGCCGCTGTCTTCCTGGCCAGTCCGCGCTCGTCCTACACGACGGGGTCCAATCTGATTGTCGACGGCACCGTTTCGAACCGGGTGAATTTCTAGGTCGGATCCCAGAGAGGCTCGCCGAATGAGCACATCTCATCATGCTCATGCCCGCCAAACTGCAAGTAACTCGGCGTAAACGCCGCGACTTTGGTGGAGGCTAAGCTGCTCGACCAACTGGTGCGCCCATCGATCGGCAATTCCTCGTGATCGAAGCCGTAACAGTGTCCGGTATTCCCCATTGCATAATAGGCTGGCTCCAGCGCAGGCAGGTTCATGCTCGCAACATGTTCCAATGCGTCATCGCTATAAATATAGCCCCACATATCGAGATAGTCGCGCAAGTCGCGCTGTGCCGACCAGGACAGGGCGATCAACAGCCAATCGTTTTGTGACAGAGAAAAGGCCGTTGCGCGGTCCATGCCGCCAAAGCCGACGCCATTTGCCGTGGCCGCCCATTTCTCATCATTGTTGGCGCTTTGGAAATTACGCGTGACGATGTTCAAGCGCGGCATCATTTGCCAGCCATCGTCTAGTGCACCTTGGTTTTCCAACGCCGCGAAGAGTTGCACAAACATCGTCATCTGTTCGGCAAAGTTAGATAGATCTGCGTCGCGCATGTATTGACCAGGATCAGCCCGCAATCGGCTCGCCTGAATGGTGGAATAGAGAGTCCCATGAGGGAGCGACCGGCAATCGAAATCCGTTTTTCCGGTCGCGGAATGATATCGATACTGACTGTGAAAGGCATAAAGATTGGTCGTCGAATGGACCGCATCGCCGCCTTCAAAATGGTGTCGCGCACGAAATTCGAGACCGTGACCGAGCTCGTGTAGATCGCCCAGTCTCAAAGGCTCGAAATTCCACAGCGCATCATATGGATTTCCAGACGTGCCGGCGCAGTTCGGAACAGCGCTAATGCAGGAAGGTCTGTCGGCATTCATGTGCTTGATCGTATCGATGACCGGAATGGCCAGACCGTGTGTATCGGCAAAACGCTTCAAATCAGGGTTTTCTGAAATGCCTGGGCCTTCCTGACCCGCCAACCAATGCGGCCAGTCGCGAATATAGAGTTCGATCATATCCGACAGGTCGCTTGGCGTGGAAACATAGGAGCGGTTGAGCGTCTGCTGCATTTTTGACCGCTCAGAGTGAACTTCGAAATAAGGTGTAACGAATTCCATCCAGTCAAAGTCGCTCGATGCGAGCGCACTCAGAAATGCGGTGGAATCTTCCGGGCCGCGCCAGACTGGGTGTTGGCCGACATTTTCAAACTCAAACGAAACGTCTTCGTCACTGGTGCTGAAAAACGCATGGATCGGTCCGCCATGAGCAGACGTGAAGCGCAGCGTTTCTCCTGGATCAATTCGCAATTGTCGCGATGACAGGAAGATCGGTCGGTCGTAGAGATTTCGAAACGGGGCGTTGGCATGGGTGCGGATGGAGTGAACTTTCAGACGCACGACCAGATCACTATCATCTGTTCGCGTTACGGTGACGGTTTCACCCGGCAGCGCATAAACACCCGTAGTCCGAAATGGCGCCTGGGGTGTCAGGGTGACCTCTACGTCAGTGATCAAATGGTCTGCGAAATCTGTCGTGCCGGCTGTTCCCATACTGGCGAGCGGGTTGATCTCACGCGCAATAAATACCGAGGCATCCCCAAAAATGGCGCGTACGATGTCGACGACGGGTGTGTTATTCTTTGACATCGGATAACGGATCAGGCTTCGATAGTGATCGCCGACGAGCAAAGCAAAGCCGAGCCAGCGCTCGCCCTCAGACACTGGAAAAGCGAGCCCCTTTCTAAAGAGCAAATCGTCGAGCGCGAACTGAAATTCTCTTATAGGTGTGGTGATGTCGGTGGCAAAATCGACATTCTCAGGACACCTCCAATATTGCGTACAGCTTGAGAGATTGTAGTCGAGATCATCCCGCTCGATCCTGTCGATGATCGACTCTATTTGCATGGCGGTTTTCGGTTGCCAGTCGGTCAGTGAGCCGACGGGAGAAAAGCCAGATGCCATGTGTTGTGATATGTTGACGTTGACGTAGCCGATATTGAACAGGTCCAACATTTCATCTCCGAAGGCGTTTACGCCCTCGAGACCGATCATATAAATGACGGGCACGCCGTCATACATCGCTTGTTCGACCTCAGCTCTGATCTCGCTATACGAGTCCGCGTCTCCGCTGGGCATGAACTGAGACAGGATGATGAGATCTGTGTCCTCCGTGATGCAAGTGCCGAGATTAGTGCCATTACATTCGCCGGACGAATTGTAGGACACGGCGTCGCCAAATGTATCGGACAACCAATTCTGCGTTGCGCTACGCTCCGGATATACGTTCGACTGATACATGTTGGCGATGACCACATTGAAACCCTCGTCCAGATCCTTATCGATCAGCCAGTCAACTGTGTTTTCCATGAGATCAAGCAAGTCTGAGCTCACCTGCGAGTCGTCCACGGCTGCCAGACGAAACGGATTGTCGCCGAGGACCGCAAAGCGAGACGCGTGGCGCCGGCCAATTGTGGCGATGGCGAAGGGTTCGGGCAGCGGTTCGCCGTCGCGCGTCATGTCGACCTGAACGAGTGGCAGGCTTTCGCTAAAGGTTGGTTCCAACAACGCAGATCGCGAGATGGGAATCAAGGTCACATCGGTGAGACTGTTCTCCAGCGCCTGGCCGTTCGCTCCGAGTTCGTAAAGCTCCGCGATGTCGGAATTGTTTTGAGCCCGGATCCGCTCAAAGTCTTCGAGCATGGCCTCTGCAGGTGTCAGATCCGTCTCGTCGAGAATGATTTTGTAATCGCCTGTCCGCAGGGCCTGTTCGATCGGGTCATAGGCGATTTCCAGATCAATTTCGGCTTCACTCGTATCTGTTCCATCACTGGCGGACACCGTGATTGGGTCTTCGCCAATATCGCCGCCGCCTGGCGTGCCGGTCACTTCGCTCGCAGCGTTGATGCGCAACCATTTCGGCCCTTCGACCAGCGCAAAGGAAATCGTGTCGCCATCATCATCCGAAGCGCTCAGCGTCGCCGAGAGCGGAACGCCTTCTTGGCCCGTCAACGTTTCTGTCGTGATCACCGGGGCGGTGTTTGTGTTCGGGCCGGGCGGCGTCGAAGGCGGTGTGTCCGGGTCATCCGGGTCCGTGATCGTGGTCGGCGGGACGTCGCCGTCCATCATCTCTTCGTCGCCAGCTGTGCAAGCGACCATTGTTATCAACAAACACACCCAAACCGCTTTTCTCAGCACACCGCATCTCCATGAATTCAAGATCCAGTGCCGCACCGCCCGAACAGTCGAGCAATCTGGATCGAAGCTCAATGGCAGCAAATATCGAGCGTAGGCTTGCTCGGATCTTAATCGCGATCCCCCAAATTTCCGCTTCCCGTTGAATAGAGACAGACGGACAATTCCTGCTTGCGAAATCTGCCCCACGCTTGCGCGATATCGATCGAAACGCTGTGGACAGAGAAATAAAGTTCTTGTTTTGTTCTCTTGTTTGTGATGCAAACATGTCCATGCGAACGGGACAAAAATTTAAAGCAAGCGGCCGGGTGGGTCGGACGGAGGTGGTGGATGTGCAGGAGCGCTTCCACCACCGCGGACGCGGCGCGGTCTCGAACCAGACGGGGCGGTTTGAGCGCGAAACCCGCGAGGCCTGGGATGATGGATGGGATACAATTGAAGAGGATGCGCCGCCGCTCACGACGACCCTGACCAGGGAAACCCCGCGGACGATCATCACGTTCAACAAGTCGCCCGATATTCACTTTGACCGCTCGATCAATCCGTATCGCGGTTGCGAGCATGGCTGCGTCTACTGCTTCGCCCGGCCAACTCATGCCTATCACGGGCTTTCGGCAGGTTTGGATTTTGAAAGCAAGCTTTTCTACAAGCCGGACGGACCTGATCTATTGCTGAAAGAGCTGTCGCGGCCCGGCTATGTCCCGCGGCCGATTGCGCTCGGTGTGAATACTGATGCCTATCAACCGGTTGAGCGCCAGCAGGAACTGACCCGGCGCTTTCTGGAAATTTTGAGTGCGCACAATCACCCGGTTTCGCTGCTGACCAAGTCAGCTCTGATCCAGCGCGACCTGGATTTGATCGCGCCGATGGCCGAGAAACAATTGTGCCGTGTTGGCGTGTCGATCACGACGCTCGACCCAAAATTGGCGCGTCGGATGGAGCCACGCGCGGCGGCGCCGCACAGGCGCTTTCAAACGGTCAAGGCGTTGAGTGATGCGGGTGTGCCAGTGACCGTCATGGCGGCGCCGATGATTCCGGCCTTGAACGCGCCCGAACTGGAGGCGTTGCTGGAAGTCGCGAAAGAGAATGGCGCGATCGGGGCGGGCTATGTCATGCTGCGCCTGCCGCATGAGCTGAAAGACCTGTTCCATGAATGGCTGGTGCAGCATTATCCGGATCGCGCCGCGCGGGTGATTAATCTGCTGCGCGAGATGCGCGGCGGCAAGGATTATGATGCGGATTGGTTCACACGCGGGTCAGGCAAGGGCGTCGAGGCCAGGATGATGGGGCAGCGTTTCGCGCGCATGGTCCGCCGGCTGGGTTTGCAGCCGCAGCGCACGCCTCTTCGCACCGACCTGTTTCAACCGCCCATCCTGAAAGGCGATCAATACAGGATGGATGTGTGACTTATTCCGCGGCTTGCGCGGCGAGGATTTCGGCATTGGCCTTTTGCTCGGCCCGCGTCAGGCGATAATTGCGCAGGATCAGCGCTGCCAGGGCATAGGACACGACCGGCACGCCGACAAAGACAAGCATCAATCCACGCACCACTTCCGGACTGTTCTCACCCGATGGATCAAAGCCGACCCAGGCGCCGAGCAGGATATAGGGGATGCCAATCGCAAAGCTGGCGCCCGTCTTATAGGCGCCGGACATTAGGGAATAATACATGCCGGAGCGGTTCTCGCCGGTCTTGGCCTGTTCGGCTTCGATGACATCGGCGACCATGGAGCGGGCGAGAATGAAAGGCGTGCCATAGCCCAGCCCCGACACCACCGCGGCAATGAGCAGATAGAGCGCGCCGCCTCCCATCGCACTGAGCGGCAAATAGACCAGATAGGTCACGATCGACCAGACACAGGTGATGACAAAGACCGAATGTTTCTCGGTCCGCTCGGACAGGCGGACCCAAAGCGGCATAGCGGCGAACCCGGCAATAAAGAAGACCATCAGAATAACCGGCGCCAGACCGACAACGCCAAATCCCCATTGCGCCGCGAACAGAAACGTGCCGCCGGTGCCCGCAATGGCAATTCCGACCAGGATCTCGACCAGAATGATCCGCGCCATATTCGGGTTCTGGAACGCGGATTTGATCGCCGTCCAGCTGAACCGCATCGGCGCCTGATCCGATTTCGGGGCGGGATCCGGCACGAAGAGCACGGCGAGCAAAACCGTCAGCGGCAGGACGATCAACAGAATGACCCCCATGACCTGAACCTGACCGCGGCGTTCAATACCGTAATTGATCGCCAGAAGGGTCGGGACGATGAGCAGGGTCAGCAGCGTGATCGTGTTGACAATCTCGCGCCACATGAAGAGCCGCGATCGCTCATCATACTCGGTCGTGATCATCGGCACCCAGGATTGGTGCGGGGTCTGCAACATGGTGAAGCCGAGCCACAAGACGGCCAGCCAGACCACCAGATAAGCCGGTGACACCGTCTCGCCCATTGGCATGAACATGAAAAAGGCGCCGAGCATCAGGATCGGCACGCTGGCAATCAACCAATGCTTGATGCGGCCATATTTGGTCGGCCGTGAATCGACCAGCCATCCCATGACCGGATCACTGCCAAGGTCCCAAAACCGCAAAATCATGAAGATCAGGCCGACCATTGTGGTCCCAAGACCCAGCTGCTCGGCATACATGGGCGCCACGAACACAGCCATGGGCAGGCCAACCGCCGCCAGAGGCATTCCAACACCTGCAAAAGCCAGGACGCGCGGCAACGGCAATCGATTTGGCGAAGAGCTCATATTTCGAAGATGACGCACGTGTCACCAAAAGCAAGCATTATCGTCGCGTTGTAGAAATCCACAGACTTGTCCACAGGCTCGACTCGGGTAATTTCGATATCAAAACAATTGGGCGCGAATCAGTTTTGCGGTCGGTAACGAATCATCAACCCGAACAGACTCATTTGGGGTGCTTCTGATTCGCAACTGATTCGACGATGGGAAGCTAAGGGCATGGAGCTCAACAAGAACACGATTATTGAAGGCGAATGCGTCGACGTTTTGTCCCGCCTTCCGGACCAGTCGGTTGATCTGGTCTTCGCCGATCCGCCATACAATTTACAGCTCGGCGGGGGGCTGACCCGGCCGGACCAATCTGTGGTCGACGGGGTCACCGATGCCTGGGATCAGTTTGACAGTTTCGATGCATATGACCTGTTCACGCATCAATGGTTGAGCGAATGCCGACGCGTCTTGAAAGACAATGGCGCGATCTGGGTGATCGGCTCGTATCACAATATATTCCGGGTCGGGACAGTATTGCAGGATGCCGGCTTCTGGATTCAGAATGATGTCATCTGGCGCAAGTCCAACCCGATGCCGAACTTCAAGGGCACGCGGTTTCAGAACGCGCATGAGACGATGATCTGGGCCGGCAAATCGGATCAGTCAAAAGTCACCTTCAATTATGATGCGCTGAAAGCGTTCAATGAAGACAAGCAGATGCGTTCAGACTGGCTCATCCCGATCTGTTCAGGCGGCGAGCGCCTGAAAGGCGATGATGGCAAGAAGGCCCATCCGACCCAAAAACCCGAAGCCTTGTTGCAGCGCATTCTGCTCGCGACTTCCAAGCCGGGTGATGTTGTGCTCGACCCCTTCTCCGGCACCGGCACGACAGCGGCCGTCGCAAAGAAACTTGGGCGCGCCTATGTCGGGATCGAGCAAGATCCCGCCCATGTCCGCCTCTCGCGAGCCAGGCTCAAGGCGATCACACCGATTGAAGGCGACATGCTGGAAATCGAGAAGGGCAAGAAGTCCCTGCCGCGTGTGCCATTTGGCGCGCTGATCGAAAATGGCTGGCTCAAACCAGGCGACCGACTTTGGTCGCCCAAGAAACGGTTCAATGCCCGCATTCGGGTCGATGGCAGCCTGACCACGGGCGAGGCCACAGGTTCGATCCATCGTATGGGCGCATTTGTCCAGCAGGCACCGGCCTGCAATGGCTGGACCTATTGGCACTTTGAAGAAGCCAAAAGCGGCGAGCTTGCGCCGATCGACTTGTTACGGCGGCGCTATCGTCACGAAATGGGATTGCTCAATTGAGTGTCTAACGGCGCGTTGGCCCTGACCCTCGATTACTGAAGTGCTTCATCGTTGATGGCGTGGCTGTCAGTGTGCGTCGCAAACTCTGCGATCTCGGCGCGAACCTGTCGTGGCAGCAATGTTTCCGGGCCACTCGCCATGCCCGACCAGACCACCTCGCCGGACGGGACGGAGATGGCATGGATCGACATGGAGGCATGGCCATCCCAGAGAATGAGTTTGCCGCTGACCTGAATGTCGGCGTCCGATTGCGTTGCCACTGTGAACGCATTCTGACGGGCGAGTTCCACAGCCAACAGCTCCGTCACGGATGCGGTCAGCGCATCATATTGAGTGTCGCCGGTTTGATTGGTCGCCGGGATCACCGCGACCGTCACTTGGGCTGATTCTGATCCGGGGCGCATCAGGGTCAGGACAAGGATCAGGGCGAGGGCAAGCATCGCACTCAACCCCACCAATCCCAGGCGTGCGACTGGCCGGGGTCCTGTCGAGACGGGGTCGGGGATGTTGTTGTCTGGCTCCTGTTCCAGCGTGACGTCCGCGATCAAGCGATAACCGCGTTTGGGGACGGTCTCGATAAAGGTCGGGGCTTTCGGATCATCATCAAGCGCGCGGCGAATATCAGAAATGGCCACGGCAACGCTGTTTGCGCTGACATTGCGGCCATCCCAGACCTTGGCGATGATTTCGTCCTGCGGGATCACGCGTTTCGGATTCCGCGCCAGGAGTTCCAGCAGGGTGGCGGTTCGATGTTCCAGGCGGTTGGTTTGAGTCCCATCCCGTAGGATTCCCGTCTCAGGCGCGAAGGTCCAGTTTTCGATTTTGATCGGCGTTTGCATGCGCGGGTCCACAATCTTCTCGATCCGAAGCCGGTGGTCACTACACCTGTAGCTTCTTCAGGTTTTCTTTAATTGCACGTTTCTCGGCACGCAAACAACACTTGGTCAAAGCCAGGAGATCAATCGTGCCTATTCCGAACCTCAAACGCATCACCGCCGCCGCAGCCATCAGCCTCTCAATATCAGCCACGGCTGCCGCCAATCCGATTTCGTTCGAAGGATATGATTGGAAAGCTGGCGACGCCGAGGGCAGCGCGGCGCGCGTGGAAACCTATCTCGAGCGCGATGCGCTTTTCCTGCGACGCAATGCGGCCATGATCGAAGACCTCGAGCTGGGCGATATGGTGATCGAGTATGACTATGCCTCAACTCACCCATCCGGTTTCATCGGCGTCAATTTCAGGGCGAATGAGCAGACCGCAAATCTGGAACAATTCTACACCCGCCCGCACCAGTCCGGTCAGCCGGACGCCACGCAATACATGGTGATGACGAATGGCAGTGCCACCTGGCAGCTACATGCCGGGCCGAATGAGGCGACCGCGACCGAATTGCCCGCCGCGACCTGGATCAAGGTCCGGATTGTCGCCATTGGTGATCGCGCGGACATTTATGTCGGCGATATGAGCGCGCCGCTGATCCATGTGCCGCGTCTGCGGAGCGTTTCCAAATCAGGCAAGGTCGCTCTTTACGCATCGGATCGACCCTGGATGACTGAAACTGGCGCGTATTTTTCAAACATATCTATCCGGGCAGCGACGGAAGACGACCAGATTGTCGGCACCGCAAAGGAAACCGAACCCGCCCCCGCTGGCTTGATCGAGACATTTCAGGTCTCCACGCCGTTCAAGGAAGAAATGATCAGTTCCGCCTATACGCTGGAGGGACTTGAAGCGCTTGAGACGGGCTGGAATTCGTTGAGCGTCGAGGATGATGGAGTTGCCAATCTGGCGCGCCTGTCACCGATACAGGACGGCAATAACACGGTCCTGATCAAACTGGCTCTGACAGAAGAACGTGCAACCACCCGCATGTTGCGCTTCGGCTATTCAGACCGGGTGCGCCTCTATGTCGATGGCAAGCTGGTCTATGCTGGCAATGCACAATGGCGCGCCCGCGATCACCGCTTCCTCGGCACGGTGGCTCTGGTCGATCAGATCGCGCTGCATCTCCCGGAAGGTGAGACCGAGATCATCGCCGCGGTGTCAGAATCATTTGGCGGTTGGGGCTTTAAAGCCGCGTTGTCGGACTAAGCCCGCGCGGCTTAGCTGCGCGGCATCCAGCCGGCTGGCATGCGATAACTCGGCTTGCGCTTCTTTTTCGGCCGGGGCTGACCCGCCGTCGGCAGGGTCCCGTCAGAATAGGGTCCAGCCGGCTTGGCGCCGGCAGCGATGTCTTTCAGTTTCATCGCCGCATATTGTCCGGGTGCCGATCCCAGTTTGTGATTTTTCGGGCGCACCGCGTCGACTTTCTTGCCGGTTCGCGGGCTGAGCCATTGCCACCAGCTGGTCCACCACGAGCCAGGCAATTCCTCGGCGCCAGAGAGCCAGCGTCCCGGGTTCTGTGGCAGCTCGGAATTCACCCAGTGCTGATACTTTTCCGCATCCGGGTGATTGATGACGCCAGCAATATGGCCAGAGCCGGCCAAAGTGAACCGAACTTTGCCGCCGAAATTCTGAGCCCCTTTATAGATCGAGTGCCAGGGGCAGATATGGTCGGATCGGCTGGCCTGAATGAAGACCGGGATCTTGATGTCGCTCATCGAAACCGGTTCGCCGAAGACTTTAAACTTTCCGCGCGACAATTCATTCATATTGTAGAAGTCGGTCAGATAGGTCTTGTGCGTCGGGCCCGGAATGTTCGTCTGATCGGCATTCCAATAGAGCAGGTCAAACGGGCGCGGCTGTTTGCCCATCATGTAATTGTCGACGACATAGCGCCAGACCAGGTCAGCCGGGCGCAACCAGTTAAAGGTCTCGCCCATCATCTCGCCCGGCATGATGCCATCATGTTCTTCGATCACCTTGTCGACTTGTTGCAGGCCGTCTTCGCCGGTGAAGATCTTGAGTTCGCCGGCCAGTTCGAAATCCGACTGAGAGGCAAAATACGTCGCGGACTGGATCCGTTTGTCGCCAACCTTGCCCATATGTGCGAGCGCCGTGCTGAGCAATGTGCCACCAATGCAATAGCCGACTGTGTTGACCTTTTTCGCGCCAGTCTCACGCGTGACCGCGTCGACAGCCGCGAGGATGCCGTGCTCAATATAGTCGTCCCAGGTATAGTCCTTGGTCTCGTCATCGGCCGAACGCCACGAAACAACGAATGTGTTGACGCGCTTGGACAAGAGCCAGCGGATCATCGAGTTTTCCGGCTGCAGGTCGAGAATGTAGAACTTGTTGATCCAGGGCGGGAAGATCAGCATCGGCCGTTCGCGCATCTTCTTGCGCGTCGGATTGTAGTGAATGATCTCGATCAGCCTGTTGCGGAAAACGACTTTTCCTTTCGCGGTCGCGACATTCTTGCCGATCTCGAAAGCCGTCTCGTCTGTTTGCGAGATGGACAGACGGCCATCGCCGCGTTGCATATCCTGGCGCGCATTGCGCAGGCCGGACAGAACGCTTTCGCCATTGCTTTCAATCATCGCCCGGACCGCCGCCGGGTTGGTGGCCAGCATATTGGTCGGCGACATCGCATCGACAAACTGGTTCATATAGAAGCGCGCCTTGAGTTTGACGTCTTCGTCGAGATCATCTCCGACCGTATCGACCAGGCCTTGCAGCCATTCGGCATTCAGCATCCATGCCCGTCGCATGAAATTGAAGGCCGGATTGGCGTCCCATTCCGGGTCTGCGAACCGGCGGTCTCGGGGCAGAGGTGTGCCGCTCGCCATGGCCTGGAACAGATTCATCCAGCCCTGAAACAGCGTCATCATGGCATGGCCAGATTTTTCCGGATTGCGGGCCAGGGCAGCGCCCAGCTTCATTTGGGCTTCAATGCCACCGAATGGATCGGCCTGACCAGGGGCTGGCGCCATGAATTCGGGCCCATTCAGAGAGTCGACCAGCAGGCTTTGCGCCTCCTGGACGGCTTGCATCAAATTCGTCGCCATTGCCTGCAATGACTCCGAATTCATCTCGGAAAAGGCATCCGGGAGCGTACTCGCCCCAAAATTATCAAAGTTTCCACTTTTGGTCATCAGACCGACTCTCGCAATTCTGTGCGAACCTATATAAGACTAAACAGCTTTGGGAATTATGAGTCCAGCGAGGGAATTTGTTTATGCGCACTGGTGTTTTCGTAACGTTTATCCTTTTGGCGGGCTGTGCTGGCTCGATTGAGAAGGTGCAGGCGATGCGGGCAGATGCGCCGGACTGGTATGAAGCGCGCAAGGTTGAATTTCGCGGTGAGGGCTATCCGGACCTGAATTCCATCCCGGAACCGCGCACAGATTATGACCCCGTGGCGAAGCTGGAATTGTCAGAAGCAGAGACTCTGGCCGCCCTCGCCATGTTCAAGAATAACCCGCGATCGGAACCAGCGACCGAAACGCCGGACGAGATTCGGGACTGGGCCGCGGAGGTAAAGCGAGCGGTTGAGGGGCGGTTGCCCGCCCCCGATTTCCTGACCGACGAAGAGGTCGAAGCCATCAAAGCCCGCTTTAGAATTGCGCGCGCTCGCCTCTAGACCCAGACCCTTTTTTATACGGAGATCCGCACCATGAGCGGAGAGTTTCACAAAATCCGGCGCCTGCCGCCTTACGTTTTCGAGCAAGTCAATCGACGCAAAGCCGAATTGCGCGCCAATGGCGCCGACATTATCGACCTGGGCATGGGTAATCCGGACATGCCCGCCCCGCCACATGTGATTGCAAAACTGGCCGAAACCGCAGCCAAACCGAACGTGCATGGCTATTCGGCCTCACGCGGCATTCCCGGCCTGCGCCGGGCACTGGTCGAGTATTATCAACGTCGCTTCAATGTAAAGCTCGACAAGAATCGCGAAGTGATTGTCACACTCGGTTCGAAAGAAGGGTTCGCCAATCTGGCGCAGGCGATTACCGCGCCTGGCGATGTCATTGTCGCGCCAGACCCGTCTTATCCGTTGCATCATTTCGGCTTCATAATGGCCGGGGCCTCGATCCGCGCCATCCCGGCGTCCACGCCTGAAGCCTATTTGTCGGGGATCTCCAAAGCCATTCGTTATTCCGTGCCGCCGCCAACGGCGATGGTGCTTTGCTATCCGTCAAATCCGACCGCTGATGTGTGCGACCTCGAATTTTACAAGGATGCTGTTGCGCTCGCGAAGAAGCATGATCTCTATATTCTCTCGGATCTGGCTTATAATGAGATCTATTTTGAGGAACCGACGCCGTCGATCCTGCAAGTGGATGGTGCCAGGGATATCGCCGTCGAAACCACGACCATGTCGAAAACCTATTCCATGGCGGGATGGCGGATTGGTTTCGCGGCTGGCAATGAGCGTCTGATTGGCGCGCTGGCGCGGGTGAAATCCTATCTCGATTATGGTGCCTTCACGCCGATTCAGGTCGCCGCCTGTGCCGCACTGGATGGCCCTCAGGATTGCGTCGACGAGTTTCGTGCGACCTATAAATCCCGCCGCGACGTGTTGATCGAAAGCTTTGGCCGGGCCGGCTGGGACGTGCCGACACCCGCCGCGTCCATGTTCGCCTGGGCGGAAATTCCGCCGCAATGCGGCGACATGCGCAGCCTGGAATTCGCGCTCAAACTGATGAATGAGGCTGAAGTCGCGGTCGCCCCTGGCGCCGGCTTTGGTGAGCATGGTGACCGACATGTGCGCATCGCCCTGGTAGAAAACGAGCAGCGCATTCGTCAGGCGGCCAGAAACATCAAGCGTTTCCTTGCCAAACTCGAACAGGAGGGGCAAAGCACCCCCCTGCAAAGGACGGGATCTTGAAAACAGTCAAATTAGGAATTGCAGGGCTCGGTCATGTCGGCTGTGGCCTGATCGAACTGGTCGAACGTCAGGCCGAATTGCGGCTGCCTGGCAAAGTCGAAATTGTCGGCGTGTCCGCGCGCACGCGCAATCGCAACCGCCCGGTCGATATTTCCGGTTATCGCTGGTTTGATGATGCCGCGACGCTGGCGGAAGATCCTGAAGTGGATGTCTTTGTCGAACTGATTGGCGGCTCCGATGGGCCGGCCAAATATGCGGTTGAAGAAGCCATCAAAGCCGGGAAACACGTGGTCACCGCCAATAAGGCCCTGATCGCCATGCATGGTCAGGCCCTGGAAGCATTGGCCCAGGCGCATGATGTCGATTTGATGTTTGAGGCCGCCGTGGCGGGCGGCGTTCCGGTCGTGAGGGTGCTGCGCGACTCGCTTTCAGGCGTTGCCATTCAGCGCGTATCCGGCATTCTCAACGGCACGTGCAACTATCTGACGACACAGATGCTGGAGACCGGGCGATCTTATGACCGGGTCCTCGAAGAGGCACAGCGGCTTGGGTATGCTGAGGCTGATCCGACCCTCGATGTGTCCGGCATGGATGCGGCCCACAAAGCCGCTATTCTGGCCTCGATCGCGTTCACAGCAGATCTCGATTTCAGCAAGGTTGCGGTCAAAGGCGTCGATACCGTCGAACTGATCGACCTGACGCTCGCCGATCGATTGGGCCTGCGGATCAAATTGATCACGGAAGGGATTCTGACCAATGACGGGGTTGTATGCCGCGTCGGTCCCATGGCGATGCCGATCGACCATCCATTGGCGCGGGTCAATGGCGCGTTGAATACTGTTCGCGTAGAAGGCGAGCCCCTGGGCGCCGTTACTCTGACGGGACCGGGCGCCGGCCCTGGGCCAACAGCAAGTGCCGTCATGGGTGATGTCTCGAAATTGTTCACCCCGACCGCCCGTAGCCCATTCGGGCGCGCTGCGCACCATAGTACGCGCCGTTTCATTGCTGCAGAGGAAGCCGAGCGTTCGGCATTTTTCTTGCGTGTCAAACTTGCTGACCGGCCAGGGGCCCTGGCCAGTCTGACGGAAGCATTGGCGGCGCATGATGTGTCGGTGGACAAACTGTTACAGGAGTCGGCTGATGACAGCGATGTCTCGCCTGTTGCCATTGTTACGCATGTGTGTTCTCGCGGTGACATAGAGGCCGCGCGCACGCGGGTTTCGGCACTGGAAGCGAGTGTCGGCGCTCCGCAGGTCATACCGATCGATGCGGTCAAAGAGTAATTAGTGCTGGGTCAGGAGTGGCCTGGGGGAGAGTGAGATGAGTGAAAGCGTTTTGATTCCGCATCTGGCGGACGCCATGGTGCGCGTAACTGAGAAAGCCGCAATCGCGGCAGAGACTTTGGCAGGGCGCGGCGATGAAAAAGCCGCTGACGCCGCCGCGGTCGATGCCATGCGGACCGCCTTTAACGCGGTTGATTTCCAGGGCCGCGTGGTGATTGGTGAAGGCGAACGCGACGAAGCTCCCATGCTCTATATTGGCGAAGAGGTCGGCACGGGCAAAGGGCCTGAAATCGACATCGCGCTTGATCCTCTGGAAGGCACAACCCTGACGGCCAAGGCCATGGCCAATGCGCTCGCGGTTCTCGCGATTGCCCCACGCGGCGGGCTCCTGTTTGCACCGGACACTTATATGGACAAGATCGCGATCGGGCCGGGCTATGAAGCCGGGATTATCGATCTCGATGTATCGCCGGCCGAGAATATTGCGGCCATGGCGAAAGCCAAAGGCGTGGCTGTCAGCGATATGACCGCGTGCGTACTCGACCGCCCGCGTCATGCCGAAATTATTGAAAGCCTTCGGGGTGTGGGTGCGCGCGTCCATCTGATCTCGGATGGCGATGTTGCGGGCGTCATCAATACGACCAATCCATCGACCGGGATTGATCTCTATGTTGGCTCCGGCGGGGCGCCAGAAGGCGTACTGGCTGCGGCGGCTTTAAAGTGCGTCGGCGGTCAGATGCAGGGGCGTCTGGTCTTCCGCAATGATGATGAGCGCCGCCGAGCCGATCGCACCGGCATCACCGATTATGACAAGAAGTATGACTTGCATGAGCTGGCTTCGGGAGAGACCGTTTTCTGCGCTACGGGCGTGACCAAAGGCGGCCTGGTTGATGGCGTTGTCCGCCAGAATGGGCATATCGAGACGGATACGCTGGTCATGAGCAGCGCTGATGGCATGGTGCGCAAAATCAAGTCGTGGCACCGCGTTTAACTGGCCTCTGTTCTAGCGCGCTGATCGCGCTTGCGGCGCTGTCGGCCTGCGCGGGAAGTGAATATTACGAGGACATTACCGACACTCTGGTTGAAGGTGACCGGCTCTATGTGTCCGGAACCCTGAATGCTCTGACCTATGACGAGATCAAGCGTCAGCTTGATCGACATCCGGAACTCAGGACCGTTGTCCTGGAGCACATTGACGGGTCGATCGATGATGACGTGAATCTGCGAACCTCTTTGCTCATTCATGATGCTGGACTCGATACTTTCGTCCCGGCAGACGGTATCATCGAGTCCGGGGCGGTCGACCTTTTCTGTGCCGGGCATAACCGGATCGCCGAGCGCGGTGCTCGGATCGGTGTACATTCCTGGGCTGATGAAGACGGGCTTGAAGGCGGGGACCTGTCGCGCGAAAGCGACGAGCATGACATCTATCTGCGCTATTTTCGCCAGGTCGATTGTCCAACGGAATTCTATTGGTTCACCCTTGAGGCGGCCCCATCGGGTGGGATGCATTACATGACCGAAAGCGAGTTGCTCGCGTATCAGGTCGTCACCGAATTGCGCTGAGCGCTGGCCTGCAGCATTTCCGCCGGACGCGAGTCATGTTTCAAGGCGGCATGAGTGAAAGACGCGGATTCGTATCCGAGTCCCATGGTGGACGCTATTGGACTGTAAACACACCCGATGAGGCAGATGTGCGATCGCTCGCACCGCGCCTGGGGGGTGATGACTTGTTGGCACGTCTACTGGCGCCGCGAGGGGTAGCTGCCGACCAGGTCGAGAGCTTCCTGAATCCCACCTTGCGGGCGCTGTTCCCGGATCCTGCCAGCTTTCAGGACATGATGCTGGCTGCGGAATTGACACTGGATGCCATCATCGAAGGCAAACAGGTCACCGTCTTTGCCGATTATGACGTTGATGGCGGCACCAGCTCGGCCATTCTGACGCGCTATTTCAGAGCATGGGGAAGAGAGATTGGGCTCTATGTCCCCGACCGCCTGACGGAAGGCTATGGGCCCAGCCCGGAAGCTTTCCGAAGCCTGAAATCCGCCGGAGCCGATCTGGTCATCACCGTCGATTGCGGCGCCGCAGCGACCGCGGCGCTTGCCGAAGCCGAGGCCATCGGATTGCCGGTTATTGTCATTGATCACCATCTCATGGGCAAAACGCCGCCAGCTTGCGCCGCTCTGGTCAATCCAAACCGGGCCGATGATACAAGCGGGCAGGGGCATCTGGCCGCTGCCGGGGTCGTCTATGTGTTTGCTGCAGCGCTGAACAAGTTGGCGCGGGAGCGCGGCATCGCGCCGTCGGAGGGGCTACCGGATATCCTGCATTGGCTCGATCTGTGCGCGCTCGGAACGCTTTGTGATATGTCGCCCCTGCGCGGCGCCAATCGCGCTTTTGTCAAACAGGGGCTGAAAATCCTCGAGCGCGGTCAGAATCCAGGCCTGCGCGCGCTCGCAGATATTGCCGGGATCGGGACGATTGAGAGCGTCTATCATGCCACATTCGTGCTCGGCCCACGGTTGAATGCAGGCGGGCGTGTCGGGGATCCCTGGCTGGCCGCGAAACTTCTTGCCACGGATGATCGTAGTGAGGCCATCGCCCTGGCTGAACGCCTTCACGCGCATAATGATGAGCGCAAGGCCGTTGAAAGTGCGATCCTCGAGCAAGCCACGGTTGAGGCACAGAAACAGCTGGACGCCAATCCGGATACAGGTGTTCTGATCGCGGCAGGCGAGGGGTGGCATCCGGGTGTGATTGGGATCGTTGCGGGCCGTTTGAAAGACCGGTTTCATTTGCCGGCTATTGTGATTGGCTGGGGACAGGGTCTTGGTCCGGTGGCCAAAGGCTCGGCCCGATCCGTGCGCGGTGTGAATATTGGCGACGCCATCTCGGCGGCGGCGAAAGAAGGCGTGATCCTCTCCGGCGGTGGACATGCCATGGCGGGCGGCTTGAGTCTCGAACCTGATCAACGGGACGGACTAAAGACCTGGATGCAGGACCATATGGTCGAATTCAAGGAAGAGCGCGCGGCCGCGAAAGAGCTCGCCATTGATGCCATGCTGGCCCCGACACAGGTGACAACCGAAACTTATGATCTAATCCAGACAATTGGGCCGTTCGGACAAGGGGCGCCTGAACCGGTCTTCGCGATTCAGAATGTTGAGATCACGCATACGAGACCGATTGGTGAGAACCATCTCAAGCTGACCGTCGAAGATTCTGGCGCGCGGATCGAAGCGCTGGTCTGGCGCTGTATGGGAACCCCATTGGGCGATGCCTTGTTACAGCGCGGCAAGGTCCACCTGGCCGGGCGCCTCAAGGAAAATGTCTGGAACGGTCGCCGAACGGCACAGTTTGAAGTGATCGACGCCGCAGCGATCTAACGTTCAACCAGCCAGACCTATGGCAGAACTTTCAGCATGTTGAGCGCCCCGTCAGAAACGGGCTGCAGCGCTTCATTCTCGCTCAGGCTAGCATTGATATAAAGCACCCGGGCAAAGGCTTTGAGATTGTGTAACCGGGCAAGCTCCACTTCCGACTGATAGGCGTCACCCCAATTCGACAGCGGTGCAGGGTCGGCGAGACGCTCGAACCAGGCGGTCCAGACCTCTGGCTCAAAGGCTTCGCGCGTCGCCATGAAATAGATCGGACGGGCGAGGCGCTCCGGCTCTCCATGTCGGAACGCATAGCCGGAGCGGTTGGTGATTTGATCCGTGACGGCTTGTTTCAAACCCTCAAGCGGGCTGGTCTCGACATTTGGATTGAGCGCCAATTGCATTGCCACATCTGCTCCGTGCGCCACGCCATGGCGCCAGCCTTCCTGGTCGGAAAAGGCGCGATAATCAGAAACGCCGGCGAGGTAAGCGGTGGTGGTATTTGCGATTTCGACACGTTCTTCTGGCGTCAGAAATGGCTCGATGCGATCGGTTCGAACCAGCTCTGATAATCCGAGCGCCGAGAAGGGGGCGAGAAATCCATCGTCCTCGGTCACGCTCAAATTTCCGCTGAGCTCGGCAATCAGGTCGCGGCGCGTACCTTCCGATACGCCGCCAGCGCGCAGGGCAGCGGTGAGCCCTTCATATCCGATCTTGTCGCGCAAGAACGGGTTCGGATGCCCGAGACAGCTGGCAAAGTCGCGCGCGTCGGAATCCGTTTGTTGCGACGTAAATCCATCTTCGCGCGATTGTTCGAGCATTTCAGAGTCAGCGGTCGCCAAAGCGCATCCGAAGTCCTCAATGGATGTCTGACCGTTGGCGAGACTGCTTGTGCATCCCATCAAAAAGCAGAATGCGAGCGCGGGAATATATGCGTGTTTCATGCCCGCGCTTATCTCATCCTGTCCGGTCACCGTCCAGAGTGTGGGCTAGACCCGCCAGGCATTTGGATGCCGGTCCAACAAGTCCTGGATTCGGTCCTCGGCCTCATCGGCCTGGTAGAGTGCAACAATGCAGCCGCCAAATCCGCCACCGGTCAGGCGTGCGCCCAGCGCGCCATTGTCCACCGCGTCCTGAACCAGGTCATCAATGACCGGTGTCGAAGCCTCGAAATCCTGTGAGTAGGACTGATGGCTTTCATTCATCAGGCGCGCGAATGTGGCCAGGTCACCGGCTTGCATTGCCACCGTTGCCGCGACTGTGCGCTTATGTTCGGTCATGACGTGGCGGGTCCGTTTGCGGAGGTTTTCCGACAGATCCGCCATGGCAACGACTTGCGCCTGGTCCAGTCGGCAGAGCTTGGTCGTCTTTAGCGCATCGGCAGCTCGCTGGCATTCTTCAAAGCGCGCCTTGTACCGTCCGTCCGCCAATTCTCGTCGCACGCCGGAATGGATGACAGCGAAGGTCCAGGCTTCCGGAATATCGATCACCTCATAGCTCAGATCGCTGGTATCGAGGGCGAGCGCCTTGCCATGATCGGCCAGCCCGACTGCCATCTGGTCCATGATCCCACACGGCATGCCGATATAGTCATTCTCAACGACGCGGGCATATTTCGCGATATCAACCGCGGTCGTCGCGACTTGCCCGATGATTGCTGCGGCGCGCAGGATCGCAGTGATCAGGGCCGCGGAAGATGACACACCTGCGCCATCCGGGACATCGCTTTCAATGTGCAGGTAAACGCCGCCTTGCAGCCATCCCAACTCGCCCGCCTTCCACAAGGCGCCCATGGCATAATCCGTCCAGTCCCCGCGTTTTGGATCGCCGACGGGGCGTTCAATCTTCTTGTCGAAGCGCGTGGATTTGATGACCACCGTCGGCGCGTCATTCCTGGCCATCGCGATCTGGATTCGGCGCTCCAGCGCTGCGGGCAAGACTGCGCCGCCATTATAGTCTGTATGCTCGCCAATGAGATTGACTCGTCCGGGCGCCGAGGCCGCGATCAGAGGCGGACAGCCAAACGTATCCTTGAAACCGTTCACAGGGTTCATATTGCACCTCTCAATCGGTCGGCGGCCTGGCGGGGCATGACATCGACAGTGAACACGCCCGTCGCTTGTTCCACGGAGGCGAGATATTTCACGCGGTCAGGCGCGCGCAACAGGGGATAAAATTGCGCCGTGAACTGGAACCGGCCATCACGGCCATAAGGGGCGGCGTGAAGGCTGAGCATGCAAGGCGTTTCCCGGCCGAAAAAGGCATCATAGCGCCGAACGGTATCGCCCAACAGGTGCGCGAATCCATCGGCTTGTTCTTCCGTAAATGCCCAGGGGCCTGACACAGGCTCCAGGGCGGAGATCCAGACCTCATAAGGAAAGCGCGCATAGCGGGGGGCATAGCTCGCCAGACCGCCCGCCTGACTGACCCAATAGGTCTCGCCCCAGGATTGTACATCGCCGGCAAGATCGTATCCGGCTTCAAACGCATTAGCCGCGTGCTGCTGCGGCGTTGGCACGATCGGAAAGCCGTAAATCTGCCCATGCGGATGATGCAGGGTCACTCCGACCTCGTCGCCGCGATTCTCGAATGGCAGAACAAAGGCGCAGCCGGCATCGAACATGGCCGCATAGCGATCGATCCAGGCTTCGAGCAGCAGGCGCCGCCGGGCTTGCGAAAGGGTGGCGAGCGATCCCTGATCGTCTGGCGAATAGACAATCACCTCGCAGGCGCCTTTTGCAGCCCGAATTTCAACTCCGGCGCCTTCAATTTCCGGGGCGCTTGGATACAGGCTCGGGAAGCGATTGCTGAAGACCGCGAGCTCAAAATCGCTAAACGGGATTTCCGTCAGGGGTGCCCCGGCTTTGCTGGGCGCCAGAGGGTTGGCCGCGGCGCTCGGCTTATAGGTTCTATTCTGTCGGCCCGCCGCATAGATCGACCAGTCACCGCGCAAGGGGTGCCAGCGCAACTCAGACCCGGCAATCGTCTGCAAGTCTTCCCCCTCAACGCGCGGCGCGCTGTTGGGCTGATAGCCATAAAGAAACAGATCGCGACCATCAGACTTGCGGTGTTGGCGACGATGAATATCGCGCCCGGCAATCTTGCGAGACAGCACAGTCATTGGATCGGTCATCGCATTATTTCCATCTCAAGCCTTGATCGAGGGCCGGGCGTTTACGCTCTGATACGTTCGTATTCGATCATGAGCAAAATATCCATCCTGATTTCGGTTCTTACGTGAGAAATTTCGCGAAACCTTCATGAGTCTCCTGTTTTTACTGCGATAGACGGGCTGCGCATGGATCGATCATGCGATTGCGCGGACGTCATTTGGCGCGTATAACGGGACAGGTCTAACGGGTCAATTTGTTCGAATACGACAATATCATTATCTATTTCCAACATTGGCGAGGTCTGCAATATGGGCCATGAAGAGACGTCAATCAGAAGGGGCGCTGGCACGATGACCGACCAAAAAGGCTACGTAACGCTGACCGCCGGAAACACGAGTCTGGTGCTGGATTGTGCGATCGGTGCGCGTCCAAGCATCCTTTATTGGGGCTCCAGATTGAACAAGTCTGATCCGGATATCTTGCGATTGATGACGACAAGACAGCATGCACCCGGCGGCGCCGATGCTGAGGTCGGCAGCTCGCTCCTGAATGAGACCGGATCCGGCATTGCCGGCCTGTCCGGCTTTTCCGGCCATCGCAATGGCACAGCCTGGGCCAGCCTGTTTCGGGTCACGGAAGTCCGTCGTCCCAAACCGCACCGGGTCGAGGTGGTCTGTCAGGATGAAACCACGAAAGTGCGGGCGACCCATTTTATCGGCTTCAACCCGGACAGCAATCTGATGACCTGCCAGACACAGATCGAGAACCTGGGCGATACGCCGCTGGCGATTGACTGGTGCGCCTCTGCCAGCCTGCCGCTCGATCCGCGGGCGACGCGACTTTTTGGTTTTACCGGTCGCTGGTCAGGAGAGTTCCACCTCGAAGAAGTTGCGCCTTTCCTTGGCAGCTATGTCCGCGAAAACAAGAATGGCCGGACCAGTCACGACAATTTTCCGGGCCTGATTGTTGGCACCGAGGAGACGCATGAACAGGCCGGGCCCTGTTTCGCATTTCACCTTGGCTGGAGCGGCAATAATCGGGTGCGGGTAGATCGGCTGAGCGATGGTCGCGCTTTCGTGCAAATGGGGGAATATTTCTTCCCCGGGGAAATGTCGCTCGCACCTGGCGAGACCTATCGCACGCCGCGGCTCTATGCCGGTTTCACAAGTCGCGGGTTCAGCGCCTTGTCGCGTAAATTCCATCACCACCTCAAACATACGGTGATGGATGGCCGGATCGATCGCAAGGCCCGCCCGGTTCACTACAATACCTGGGAAGCGGTCTATTTCGACCACGATCACGAC
>JBCCCT010000030.1:0-23978 GCA_039033355.1 Pseudomonadota bacterium
GTCGCTTCGATCATCAGCGCGCCGATGTCCGCGCCGGTCATGCCGGCTTCGACTTGCGGATAGATCTCGCGATAGGCCGCCATGGTGATCGCATTGGCGGCTTTCATCAGATCGAGTTCGCGCGTGGTCTTGATCTGGCGTAGCGCGGACACAACCGGAGAGGCCGAGACGATCTCTCGACCCGGCACATCTGATTTCAGGCCTTCAGCGACAAAGAACCGCGTCGTGCGTTCGAGCCCGATCGCGCCGCTCACATCTCGATCATCCAGCACACCGCCAATCAGGGCAAACGGGCTTTCATGTTCATTCCAGGTCCGGACCTCCATATCCATGACCATGAGCTCGCGAAGCTTGCTCTCCTCGAAAGCCGGCGTGATCACAACAGGGTCGCCCTGTGCCGGGATGACCAGGGCCGTCAGGCGACTCGACTGGCGCCAGGCGAGATCGGAGAAATAGCGCATACTGGTGCCGGCTTCGATGACGATGCCGGCCAGTCCCTCTTCCTGCATCAGCGTCTGCGCCTGCGCGATGCGGACACCGCGTTCTTCATTGGAAATCGGGGGTGGAAGCGTGATCTTGCGCCCGGCATCAGATTGCGGATCCGCATTGGCGGATGATGCTGCGCCCAAGCCGAGGGCGCTTGTGCCAATGGCGATTGATTTCAAAACATCTCGTCTGGACGTCATCTGTCTACCTTTCGGGGCTGGCGGCGACTAAGACTCGCTTCGTCGTGAATATTTGCGGTAACCGGAGCGATGTCAAAACCCGGAACTTTGAACGTTCCGGTATTGACCTTCCTCACGCCCGCCGCCGCAAGAATTTCAACCCGGACCAGTCACTATTCACCGCGCAGACTTTCACATCCACCCAGCCAAGCGGCAGGATGTGGTCACGAAAGTCCTGCTCCGTCAGATCCTTGTAGAGCGGTGAGGATTTTTTCGGCCAGGAGGCCCAGATCATCCCGCCGGTCACAACGCTGCGCAGGGCCCGATCAACCAGCGGCGCGACGTCCCGGCGTTGGCGACAGAAGACATGGACCAGATCAGCCGGGGCTGCGCGCTTGAGGAAACGGACGCATTCGGCCCCATCGACCAGCTCTGGATAATGATCCGGTGCCCGGAGCGTCAGACATCGCATACCCGGTTTCAGGCCGAGCTTCTGATAAAACGGCTTGCCGGAATATCCGGCCGGTTTCGGGCTCATTCCGCCATTGCCAGGCGCTGTTTATAGGTCTGTTCAAGCTCGAGAAAATGCTCCCAGAAATCGCGCCCAGGCTTGCCGCCCAGGACATCGCCGAGAATATCAAGATGGACATGCCAGCCGGCAGAGGCGCCGGACTTGTAATCATCCGTGATCAGTTTCTCGTGGCGCAAATGCAAACGGACGCCAGACTCGGTTTCGGTCAGCTTGATCACCACCTCGGTCGGCGCTTCAGCTTCCGCCGAAGGCCAGGAAAAGGCGAGATGATGCGGCGGCTCGAACACACGCACCGTGCCGACCATATGCTGGTCGCCGCTGCCGGCATGGCTGTCTGGCGTCGGGTGTTTTGACAGGCGCGAATGATCAAAATCAAACACGATCGTGCCGCCCGCCTCGGATGCCACCGCGCCAGCACACAGCCATTTCTGACGCAATTCAGACTTGGTCAGATAGTCCCAGACCCGCTCGATCGGACCTGGCAAGTCGCGATAGATTTCCAACACAGTCGGTTGGGGATAGGCGACAAAATCACCCATGATCTTCATCCTCTTCTTTGAGTGCGGTTTCGAGAGCATCCAGCGCGCCGGTCCAGAACGCGGCTTGCTCGTCCAGCCAGGTCTGCGCCTGTTGCAGGGTGCCGGGCTGTAAATGACAAATCCGTTCGCGGCCGTTTTTCTCACGGCGGATCAGGGCCGCCTGTTCCAGAATGCCGACATGTTTGGACGTCGCAGCGAAGGAAATGTCGAACGGCTCGGCCAGGACACCAATCGTCTTCGGTCCGGTGCGAAGGGATTCCAGCATCGCTCGCCGCGTCGGGTCGGACAGGGCGCGAAAGGTCAGATTCAGTCTGTCTGTATATTCAACCATGTGGATGAATATACAGGGTTCAGATTATTATTCAACCAAAAAGTTGAATATCAGTCAGAGGCCAGCATGGCCTCGCTCATTTCCCACAGGCGATCGGCCTTGGCATCGTCGCAAATCCATTCGCGCGCATGCTCCCAGCGCTGACTGTCCGGACCGGCCAGCTGGGCAATGTCGCAATCTTCGCAATACTCACCACCGCGGCCATCCAGCTGAGGCGACGTGGCCGCCCAGGTTGCGGTTGAGGCGCCCTGTTCCGGCGTCTTGAACATGGCCTTGATCATGTCAGGGATCGTCCCGTCCGGGTTCATCCAGCCCAGCGCCGACATTTCTTCGACCGTCAGATGGCGCTGCAGCGGCGTGAAAATCCCACCGGGATGCACGCCGAAGGCGGTCACGCCATATTGGTCCCAGCGCCGATCCGCACCGAGCGCGAACAGCGCGTTGGCTGATTTGGCCTGCGCATAGGCATCCCATTTGTCATATTCGGAGGTTTCATAATTCGGGTCGTCCCAATTCACGTCGCCGCGAATGTGCGCCGTGGAAGAGAGCGCCACGAGTCGTGACCGACCAGCTTTTTGCAGCGCCGGTAACAGACCGACCGCCAATGCCATATGGCCGAGATGATTGACCCCGAATTGCCGTTCCCAGCCGGGTCCGACCCGATCCAGCGGACACGCCATGATGCCCGCATTATTGATCAGGATGTCGAGGGACCGCCCGGTGGCAACATAATCATTCGCAAATTTCCGCACCGAGCCAATATCGGCCAGGTCCATGCTTGCGATTTCAATATCGCCAGAGACTTCGCCAAGAGCGTCCTTGGCCGCATCCGGGCGCCGCGCTGGCACAGTTACTTTCGCGCCGACACCGGCCAAAGCCCGCACTTCTTCAATTCCGATGCCGCTATAGCCGCCAGTGACAATCACGTTCTTACCGGACAGGTCCATGCCCTGAACCACATCAGCCGCAGGTGTTTTGGCGCCAAAGCCTGACCCGATCGGACGTTGATTTTCTGCCGACATGCAAATCTCCCATTTTTTATTACGGTGGCAGTCGAAACACTGTCTGGCAAGACTCGACAGAACAGCGCCTAATTCCTAGCTATAATATTACACATCATAACCCTGCGTGGAGCCACTAGATGCTATTTCGAACTCTGGCCTTGCTGACACTTGCCCTGGTGTTTGCGACCTCTTCGTTCGCTCAATTTGGAAAATCGAAGCCAACGCCGAAGACGGCGGAGGAATATTTCGCGGAACGAGCCATGCGCGATGCCTCCCGTCTGACCCAGGGTGTGGCCGGACGGGATGTCATCCGCCCGAGCGATGGCATTGACCTGCAACGCGCCGAGTCCCGCATGGAGGAAGCCTTTGCGATCCACGACAAGCTGTGCGCCGACCGGACCCAACCGCGCGACCAATGGGCCCGCAACTGTTTCGCCCTGGCCGACATGTATCGCCGCGGCCTCGCCACCGAGCAGGATTTTGCCAAGGCAAAGACGCATTATGACGCCGCCTGTTTTGATGGCGACCATGCCGGCGCCTGTATTCAGCAAGCTTATAACTCGCAAAAAGGCGAAGAGCGCTATGTCGATCTGGAACATGCCCGTGCGCTCTATTCGCAGGCCTGTGATCTTGACGATCCGGGCGGCTGCGCCGGTCTTGGCAATATGATGTATGCGGGTCTTGGCGGCTCGCGGGATCGTATTCGCGCCGCCAACCTGCTCCAGGAGTCCTGCGCCGAAGGCTATCAATGGGCGTGTACGCGTCTGTCCGAATACGGCCTTTGCGGCGCCTGGCGGATGGCCAAGTCGACGGGGGCTGGCGAAGCGTCCGAATGGCTCTTGTGCGAACGCCTGTCGCGCGGCCTGAACGTCTTCGAATAGACCCTCACCTTCCCCCACGCGATCTTGTTGATCGCCCTGAAATGCGCCACTCCTGACGAAAACTTGGGAGGTTTTTATGCGCATATGGATTGCGGGACTAAGTGCTGCGCTGGTGGCGAGTTGTAGCCAGAACACCGAAATTGCCGCGGCACCGGAACCCTCAGCTGCTGCGGTGGAAGCCGGTCTGCCAGCTCTGGGCACGGCGACAGAAGCCACCAGACAGGCCAATGCCGCCCTCTCGGCCCGACTGGATCTGGCGCAAGGCTCCGATGGCGAGGATGCGCGGCGCAATCGTCTCGCTTATATCGAGGATGAAGCGATCCTCGACGCCGATGGCAATCTCGTCTGGGCAATCCCGCAATTCGAGTTTCTCGAGGAAGACGCGCCGGAAACGGTAAACCCATCCCTCTGGCGGCAATCACAACTGGCAGCGCATCATGGCCTGTTCCAGGTTGCGGACCGGATCTATCAGGTGCGCGGCTATGATCTCTCGGTGATGAGCGTGATCGAAGGCGAGACCGGCTGGATCATTGTCGATCCCCTCACCGCGACCGAAACCGCCGCCGCTTCTCTCAAACTGGTCAATGACACGCTGGGCGAGCGACCCGTGACCGGCGTGCTTTATACCCATTCGCATGCCGACCATTTTGGCGGTGCGCGCGGTGTGATCTCGGATGAGGATGTCGCGGCTGGTGTCCCGGTCCTGGCGCCGATCGGTTTTTCGGAAAGCGCCGTGTCGGAAAACCTGATTGCCGGCAATCAGATGAGCCGGCGCGCAACGCTGATGTTCGGCAATACGCTGCCGCGTTCGACCACCGCGCATGTCGGCTCCGGCCTCGGCCCGGGCCTGCCCAATGGTACGATCAGTCTGATCCTGCCCACCGAAGAGATTGAAGGCCGCGGCACGGTCCGTGTGATTGATGGCGTGACGTTTGAGTTCATTGACGCGGCCGGCACCGAAGCGCCGGCCGAGTTCATGTTCTACCTGCCCGAAATGAAAGCCTTGTGCACGGCGGAAGTCGCCACAGCGACCTTCCACAATGTGCTGACGCCACGCGGTGCAAAAGTCCGCGATGCGCTGAAATGGAGCCGGGCGATTGATTATGTCCTGGCCGAATATGGCAATCGCAGCGATGTCGTCTTCGCCTCGCATCATTGGCCGACCTGGGGCGATCAGAATGTCGCCGATTTCCTGCGCAGCCAGCGCGATATCTATCGCTACGTACATGACCAGACCCTGCGCAATGCGAATGCCGGTGCCACCATGATTGAAGCTGCGGAGGCCGTCGAGGAACCGGATTTCCAGGCCGGCGATTTCACCACACGCGGCTATTACGGCACGCTCAATCACAATGCCAAAGCGGTCTATCAGCATTATTTCGGTTGGTGGGGCGGCGTCCCGGCCGAGTATAATCGCCTGCCGCACGAGACGACAGCGCCCCGCTATGTCGCAGCCATGGGCGGCGCCGACGCCGTGCTGGCGCTTGGTCAGCAGGCCTTTGCGGAGGGCGACTATCGCTGGGCGGCAGAAGTGTTCAATCACCTCGTCTTCGCCGAACCGGAAAATCAGGAAGCCCGCGACTGGTTGTCTGCCGCGTATGAGCAGCTTGGCTTCCAGGCCGAAAGCGGCGCCTGGCGGAGCTATTATCTCACCGGTGCCGCCGAGCTTCGCCGCGGGGTTCCGGATATTGGTAATCCGCAGCTCGGCAATGCCGACTTCCTGAAAGCGGTGCCCTCACTGGATCTGTTCGATGCCTTGGCGGCGCGGTTCAATCCCGCCAAGATGGATCGCGAACCGTTCACGGTCGTGTTCACCTTTCCGGATTCCGGGGAGACGGTCAGCCTGCTGGTTGGCACTTCGGTCCTGGTCCCGCGGGATGGCGGCACAGAAGATCCGACCGCGACAGTGACGATTGACCGCCTGGATCTCGACCGTCTGATCCTCGGCGAGGCGCGGCCGCTGGGTCTGATCACGTCCGGCAAGATGCGAATCTCCGGCAGTCGCAGCGCTGTTTCCGCCATGTTTGATGCGCTTGATCAGCCGGACTTCTGGTTCAATACCGTTACGCCATAGAAACAAGTGTGACTGCGCGAACACACCTCGTGGCAGAAGCGCCACAGGGGCGTTCCCCTATGGCGCGAACTTTGCTTACCTGTTTCGGGGACAGATGAATGGGTGACAAAATGAAACGATTCAGAACGATTCGTATTGTCCGGCGCGAAGAAGCAACGGACCAGAAAGAGCCAACCATTTTGGATCATGGCGATCCGATCACGGTAAAACTGACACGTGAACTGGAAGAGCGGAAGCGTCGTCTGGCGCTCGGCGCTGAGCATCCGGTCGGACTTTAATCACCGTCCCAGCCAAACACGTCTTCCAGACCAACACCGAACACGCGGGCAATCCTGAACGCGCTTTCCAGACTGGGAGAGTATTTGCCTTGCTCGATCGCGATCACGGTCTGCCGCGTGACGCCGATCTCCTTGGCCAGGGCTGACTGGCTCATCTGATCATGCGCCTCGCGCAGCTCTTTGACGCGATTGGTAATCGGGGGACGTTTGGCCATGCTCAAACGCCTCGGCGATAATGCCAGATGGTCAGCGCATACTCCGCCAACTGGCTGATCACGAGACTGAAGACGATCGCGTGAAACATCATATGTCCGTGTTGCACGACCGCATACGCGAATATGGACAAGATGCACAAAACGCCGAGCAAAGCGCCGCTCAAATTGCCCGATCGCCAGACCACTAACCGGTCGCGTTCATCCTCTGGCGCATTCGCATCGGCCGGGTTGCCGATGGCAGCGACCGCATGTCCGAAGATCGCGACTGCAACGATGATCACCACGGCAACGCCCATTCCGATCCCATTCGGTGGCGGGATATCCTGCAGGGCGATGGCCGCACCATAGATCGAGGCGGCATAGAAGCCCCCTGAGATGATTAAGGCCAGGATCATCACCCAGGCGGACTTTTCTTGAAACGTCATGTTTGACCTCCATGTCAAAAATCTTGTACACCCCTCATGTAGTAAAACATTTTTGACATGTCAAATATTTTTTACGCACCGCGCTCGCCCACCCACCATTCCCCCTTTGACACGGCGGTGAGGAGTGATACGTCCCGGCCCTTACACAAGGAGCCCTAGACGATGAGTGATCTCCAAACGCTCGCAGAAACCGCAAAAGCCTGGCCGTTCGAACAAGCGCGCGCCTTGCTCAAACGCCTGCGCAATCTGGAGAAACAGGGCAAACCGAAACAAGGGCCCGTCGTCTTCGAGACCGGCTACGGCCCATCCGGCCTGCCGCATATTGGCACGTTCGGCGAAGTCGTCCGTACAACCATGGTCAAGAACGCGTTCGAAGCCCTGACCGGCGGCGATTTCGAAACCAAGCTGATCTGTATCTCGGATGACATGGACGGCATGCGGAAAATTCCGCCGACCGTACCCAACCCGGACACGCTCGAACCCTATATGCAAATGCCGCTGACCAAGGTGCCGGATCCGTTTGGCACGCATGATAGCTACGGCGCGCATATGGGCGCCCGCTTGCGCGCCTTCCTTGACAGTTTCGGATTTGAGTATGAATTCCTGTCCGCGTCTGACTGCTACCGGGACGGCACATTTGACCCGATGCTGCTGCGGGCGCTGGAAAAGTTTGATGAGATTATGGGCGTCATGCTTCCGACCCTCGGCGCGGAACGCCAGGCGACCTATTCGCCTTTCCTGCCGATCTCGCCAACGACAGGCCGTGTGCTCTATGTGCCGATGAAAGCCACCGATCCGGGCGCGGGCACGATCACATTCGAGGATGAAGACGGCTCCGATGTCACCCTCCCGGTCACGGGCGGCAACACCAAACTGCAATGGAAGCCGGATTTCGGCATGCGCTGGGCCGCACTCGGCGTCGATTTTGAAATGTTCGGCAAGGACCATCAGGACAATGCGCCAATCTATTCCAAGATTACCCGCATTCTCGGCTGTCCGCCGCCCCAGCAATATGTCTATGAACTTTTCCTAGATGAGAAAGGCGAGCGGATCTCCAAAACCAAGGGCAATGGTCTGGCGGTCGAGGAATGGCTGAAATATGCGCCGCAGGAGAGCCTGTCGCTGTACCAGTTCCAGAAACCGCGCGTCGCCAAGAAACTCTATTTCGACGTCATCCCCAAGGCGGTGGACGAGTACCTCACTTTCCTGGAAAAATTCCCGGACGAAGAAGCCAAGCAGCAGATCGGCAACCCGGTCTGGCACATTCACAATGGAACGCCGCCAAGCGAGACCTCACCGGTCAGCTTTGCCTTGCTGCTCAACCTGGTCAGTGTCGCCAATGCCGAAACGCGCGATCAGCTCTGGGGCTATATCTCCCGCTATGCGCCGGGCGCATCGGCAGAAACGCACCCGCTGCTCGATCAGCTGGCCGGCTATGCGATGGAATATTATCGCGACTTTGTTGAGCCGACCAAATCCTATCGCGCTCCGGACGCGCAGGAGCGTGCCGCAATGACCGATCTGGCCAAGCGCCTGCGCGCCTGGGACAGTCCGGTGGATCAGGGCGAGTTGCAGACGCTGGTCTTCTCTGTCGGCAAGGATCATGAATTCGAAAATCTGCGCGGCTGGTTCCAGGCGCTCTACGAAGTCCTGCTGGGTCAGAGCCAGGGGCCACGCTTTGGCGGCTTTATTGCGTTGTATGGCGTGGAAGAGACGGCGCAGTTGATTGAGGACGCTTTGGCGCGGGGGTGAATTTGGACCGCTAATGAGTGAGAGGGGTGCGAGCGTCAATCGCTATGTCCGTTTTCGGCGTCAAAATGGTCGTCCCGAGCTGTACAGCTTAGCTTCGCTTCGATTTCCAGAATAGCCAGAACCGCCGTTTGGTCTGAGGTTTTGGGAGACCATTCGCGCGAATCTTCTGGATAGAAGTTTCTGCGTCCTCAAGTATCCAATCTCGCGACCCGGGCATTACTTTTCTGAAATCAACGTTTCCAACGCAACGCCACAATTCGAATGGCACCGCATCGCCGAAACTGGATTGTTCAAGATTAAGGCGAATGTCGATTGCGAAGTCTTCGAGCGAATCCATTTCTTCTGCGCTGTCACCAAGATTTCGTTCCATCTCGAAGAAGCGCTCAAACTCGCTGCACATTTGATCGATAGAGTAACCCATCATTCTTTCTAACCTGCACACTGGCAGCTGCAAACTACTATGTCCGCTCATGACCCAAAGGCAGACGAAACCCACACCAACGCGAGGGCAATGATTGCCTTTCGTGCCATGCATACGCACATTCATGGAGTTCAACTTCAAACACCCCAAAGGACCCCACATGACATCCAGACCCCTCGGACCGTTCAGCATCAACCCGGTTGGCCTTGGCTGCATGAACATGATGCATGCCTATAATCAGCCGATCTCGGAAACCGAGTCCGACACGCTGCTCAATCGGGCCCTGGATCTCGGCTACAACTTTCTCGACACGGCGACGATTTACGGCATGGGCGAGAGCGAGCGGCGGATTGGCAAATTCCTCAAACACCGCCGCGATGAATTCGTGCTGGCGAGCAAATGCGTGCTCGGTTTTGCCGATGGCAAGCGCACGTTGGACGCCCGGCCCGAAAGCATCAAGGCGGCCTGCGAAGCCAGCCTGGAACGCCTCCAGACGGACGTGATCGATCTTTATTACATGCACCGTCCGGACCCGAACGTGCCGCTGGAAGACTCCGTCGGGGCGCTGGCCGATCTGGTCGCAGAGGGCAAGATCAAGACGATTGGCCTGTCCGAAATGTCGGCCGAGATGCTTCACCAGGCGCACGCCGTGCATCCGATTGCGGCCATGCAGTCGGAATATTCCCTGATCGTGCGCAATCCCGAAATCGCGGTCATGGACGCCTGCCGCGCGCTTGGCACAACGCTGGTCGCCTTCTCCCCTGTGGGGCGGGGCATGTTTGCCGAGACGCCGCTGGATCCCGAGACCTATTGGGACGGCGATATGCGCCGCAGCTTTTTCCCGCGTCTGGCGGAACCGCATTTCTCCGCCAACCAGAAGTTGCTCCCCGTGGCGCGCGACATGGCAGCTGAACTGGGTTGTACCTTACCACAATTGGCCATCGCCTGGACGCTGGCCAAGGGATCGGAAGTGGTGGCCATTCCAGGCACCAAGGACATCGCCCATCTGAAAGAGAATTTCGGCGCCAATCAGGTTGAGCTGAGCGCCGAACAAGTGGCGGCCCTCGATGCCCATTTTGCGCCGGAAGCGATTTCCGGCCCGCGGTACAGCGCCTTTGGTCAGGCGACTGTGACGACAGAGTGTTATGAGTTTGAAGCGATGGCCTGAGGAGAGTTTCAGGCCTTTTCGGAAAGTATGATTCCACCCTCTTCTCGTTCATCCCCGCGCAGGCGGGGATCTGGTGCGGCGAGTCCCGGTCTTGGTGGCCTGAGTTCCCCGCCTGCGCGGGGATGAGCGAATTCTGGATTCGACCGGGTTCAGGATGCGCTTATCCTGACGCCCATGATCATTCACCGCTATCTCTTTGCCCATTACAGACAGGTCACCGTCTTCTTCTGGCCGATCCTGTTCCTGGAGCTGTGGCGGATTGATCGCTGGAGCGCCGAGACCGGGCGGCAAGCTTTTGTCCAGGTCGACCGCTATGGCCGCGCCTGGGTGCCATTGTTCGAAGGCATGGCGCGGAACTTTGCAGCCTACGATCTGGATACACGCTTCTATGCGCCGGGCGATGTCGAGGACCTATGCCCGCAGCTGTTTGAACGTACCATCTCGCTCATACCCGATTGTCCCGGACTTGATCCGGGACCTTTCGCGTGGCTTCCGGACTTGTGGCCCGAGATCCCGGGTCAAGCCCGGGACAGTCGGACCCGCGTGCATCTCGACCCAGGCTAGCCCACCAACTCAGCCAATTCCCCACACGTCGTCAGCAGGCGCGTAATATCCTGATCCCGCGACAGACGGTGATCACCATCCTTGATCAGACTGAATACGAGATCCTCGCTGACCAGCGCGTCAACGAGCCGAAAGGCGTGCGCCCAGGGCACGTCCGGGTCCTGCTGACCTTGCAGGATGCGGATCGGGCACGTCAGATCGATCGACGCGTCGAGCAAAGCCCATTGTGCGCCATCCTCGATCAGCGCCCGCGTGATTGGATAGGGATCGCCATAGTCCGAGGGTCTGAGCGTGCGCCCCTGCTGCATGATCTCGGCCTGTTGCTCGGCGCTGAATTCCGGCCACATCAGCTTCTGGGTGAAGTCTGGCGCTGGAGCGATCAGCACCATGCCAGCGACGCGGTCCTTCAGCGCCAGCGCCGAAAGGAGTGCCATCCAGCCGCCCATGCTTGATCCGACCAGGATCAACGCGCCGTCCGTCAGGTGTTCAATCGCCGCCAGCGCATCTTCACGCCAGGCCGAAATGGTCCCGTCCTCAAACGCTCCGTCAGAGACGCCATGCCCGGAATAATCGAAGGCGAGAAAGCCATGCCCGGCCTGTTCGGCCCAGTCCTCGAGTACCGTGACCTTGGTGCCCGTCATGTCGGACTTGAACCCGGACAGCCAGACAAAGGTCAGACCCGTGCTTGGCGCAGTGTATCGATATGCCAGCCGACGATCTTGCGGCGAAACAAAATTCTCGTGATCCATCAAACCTCTCCTCGGGCCGGTCCTGCCCCCTACTGCATTGACGCGCGCCGGGTTGCAAGTTGGCCATTTCAATGCGCGACCAAATCAGTCACACTCCCGCCATGAGCGAATCTCAGTGGCCCAACCTGTTCGGGAAAACCATCCTGCAAGTCATCCCCGACCTGTCGGCGGGCGGCGCCGAACGCACTACGGTCGAAATGGCTGAAGCGATCACCAAGGCCGGTGGCCGGGCCCTGGTCGCCAGCGAAGGCGGACGGCTGGAACCCAACCTGCGCGCCGCCGGCGGACAGCTGATCGAGATGAATGCGTCGAGCAAGAATCCGCTGACCTTGCGCAATAATGTCAAACGGCTCGAGACGCTGATCATCGAAGAACGCGTCGACCTGATTCATGCCCGCTCCCGCGCGCCGGGCTGGAGCGCGTATGAAGCCGCCTTGCGATCGCATATCCCGTTCGTCACCACCTATCATGGCGCCTATAGTGGCGAGACCGGTCTCAAGAAGCGCTATAATTCTGTCATGGCGAAAGGCGATCTGGTGATCGCCAATTCCGACTGGACCGCCGCGCATGTGATGGCCGTGCACGAGACGCCAGCGGAAAAGATCGTGACCATTCCGCGCGGCGTCGACTTCGAGACCTTCAATCCAGCCGTCGTGACCGACGAACAGATCGATGCCGTGCGCACGGCCTGGGGCCTGTCGCCAGAGGATGAGCGTCTGCGCCTCGTCCTGCCCGGCCGGCTGACCAGCTGGAAAGGCCAGGCGGTGGCGATTGACGCGCTCGGCGCTCTCGACGTTACCGAGCGGGCCGGCTTGCACCTGATCCTGACCGGCGATGCCCAGGGGCGCGAGAAATATGTCCGCGAGCTCGAGGACAAGATTATCGCGCATGAACTCGGCGGGACGGTTTCGATTGTCGGACATACGAGCGACATGGCGGCTGCTTATGCGCTGGCCGATATCGTGCTGGCACCATCAACCCGTCCGGAAGCCTTTGGCCGGGTTGCTGCGGAAGCCTCAGCCATGGCCAAACCGGTCATCGTCGCCGATCATGGCGGTCAGCGCGAAACGGTGATTGAGGGCGAAACCGGGACCCGCGCCGAACCTGGTTCGGTCACCGCTTTGACAGCCTGTATTCGCACCCTGGTCAGCCTGCGACCGGAGGCCCGCGCCTATATGGGACAGGCGGGTCAGGCCCATGTTCGCGAAAATTACAGTAAAAAACAGCTTCAAACCGCAACGCTTGGCGTGTATGCGCGGTTGCTTCTGAACAATGAGTCAGTTGAAAAACCGACCAATTAGAGGCATATTAGCCCCGCAAACACTGGCAACTATAGGAGATTAGCCATAGCACGCAGACCATACGGCCGCCCTGAGCGCGCCAAACCTACCGGCCCACGCACCAATCGCGACATTCGTGCGTCCCGCGTCCTTCTCATTGATGAGAATGGTGACAAACAAGGTGAAATGCCCATCGAGGCGGCCTTGGACGCGGCGCGAGAAGCCGGTATGGACCTCGTCGAGGTATCCCCCAATCAAGAGGTTCCGGTCTGCAAGATCGTTGACTATGGCAAGATGCGCTATGAAGCGCAGAAGAAAAAAGCTGCCGCCAAGAAAAAGCAGAAAACGCAAGAACTTAAAGAGATCAAGTTCCGTCCGAACATCGATAATCACGACTATCTGGTGAAAGCCAAGAAGATCGCGGAATTCTTCGAAAAGGGCGACAAGGTCAAAATCACCCTGCGTTTCCGCGGCCGTGAAATGGCCCACCAACATCTCGGTATGGAAGTCCTTCAACGCGTCAAGGAAGAGTTTGACGAGCAGATGAAAGTCGAGCTCGAGCCAAAGCTGGAAGGCCGCCAGATGACGATGGTGATGGCACCGCGCTAACAGGCTGAAGACTCAGCTTGATTTCCCTCCCCATTTGCGCTTAAACCCGCGCTTCCGCAGCGGCTGGGCCGAAAACGGCATGCCTTGTCGCTCTAATGACTAACTTAAGAGCCTCCGCGCTCGACAGGAGATCGAAATGCCGAAGATGAAGACCAAGAAGGCCGCTGCAAAGCGGTTCAAGATCACGGCTTCCGGAAAACTGAAGCATGGTGTGGCCGGCAAGCGCCACCGTCTGATCAGCCACAATGGGAAATATATTCGCCAGAACCGCGGCACTGAAGTTGCGGCCAAAGCGGACACCCAGCGTGTCATCAAGAAGTTTCTGCCGAACGGCCTGAAATAGATCTGAACCGAATTTGTAGGAAGGAGCCTCTCCATGGCCCGTTCACGGAATAAAGTGCCTGCCAAGGCCCGTCACAAGAAAATTTTGAAAGCCGCAAAAGGCTATCGCGGCGCGCGGTCGAAACAGTTCCGCACCGCCACAGCTGCGGTCTGGAAAGCCGGCCAATACGCTTATGTTGGCCGCAAGGTGAAGAAGCGCAGCTTCCGCAGCCTGTGGATCCAGCGCATCAACGCCGCCGTGCGCGAACATGATGCGGACATGACCTATAGCCGTTTCATCGGCGGTCTGGGCAAAGCCGGGATCGAGATGGACCGCAAAGTCATGTCTGATCTCGCGATCAAAGAACCTGCCGCTTTTGGCGCCCTGGTGGAGAAAGCCAAGGCCGCCCTGGCGTAACGCCGGTTCACACCTTCGCCTTTCTCCGCTAATCCGACCGCTTCAAGCGGGGTCGGAACGGCCCCGTTTGTCTCAAAACCAGACCAACGGGGCTTTTCATGTCCGACATTCAAATCATCGAAACAGAAGCGCTGAAAGCGATTGATGGCGCGGGCGACCTGACCGCGCTGGATGCGGTGCGCGTGGCCGAGCTCGGCAAGAAAGGCCGCGTTTCGGGCCTGATGAAGACTCTGGGCCAGATGAGCCCGGAAGAACGTCAGGAGATGGGGCCAAAGCTGAACGCGCTGAAAAACCGCGTGGCCGATGCGGTCGAGGCGCGCAAGACGGTGCTGGAAGATATCGCCCTGGAAGCCCAGCTGGCGACCGAGAAGCTCGACATGACCTTGCCGCCCAAGCCGGAACATGTCGGCGCCCTGCACCCGGTCATGCAAGTGTTTGAAGAAGTCGCCGCCATATTCGGGGACATGGGCTTCTCCGTCGCCGAAGGCCCGGACATTGAAGATGATTGGCACAATTTCACCGCCCTGAACTTCCCGGAAGGCCATCCGGCGCGCGAGACACACGATACCTTCTTCATGGAAGCGCCCGAAGGCGGCGATCCAAAAGTGCTGCGCACGCACACATCGCCCGTGCAGATTCGCACCATGATGAGTGAAAAGCCGCCGATCCGGATCATCGCGCCGGGCCGGGTCTATCGCAATGACTGGGACGCCACGCACACGCCGATGTTCCATCAGGTCGAAGGCCTGGTCATCGAGAAGGGCACGCATATGGGTCACCTCAAAGGGTGCCTGATCGATTTCGTCAAAGCCTTCTTTGAAGTCGACGAAGTCGAAGCCCGCTTCCGTCCGCACTTCTTCCCGTTCACCGAGCCAAGCGCCGAGATGGATGTGAAATACACCAAGAAAGGTGACACGATCGAGATTGGCGCCGGTGACCGCTGGATGGAGATTCTCGGCTCTGGCATGGTGCATCCGAACGTCCTGAAGAATTGCGGCATCGATCCGGACGAGTATCAGGGCTTTGCCTTTGGCATGGGCATCGATCGTTTGGCGATGCTGAAATATGGCATGCCGGATCTGCGCCCTTATTTCGAAGCGGATGCAGCCTGGACACGCCACTATGGCTTCCGGCCCTGGCTGACCCCAAGCGTGAGTGGTGGGCTGAGCTAGTGACCGCGCCGAGCACATATCAAGGTCTGGAGACGTTTCAGTTCGGGGATGGTCCTGAACTGGCTGATCGTCTTGCCGCGTTGGTGGTGGCCGGCGTGAAAACCGGAACGTGTTCGGCAGCCGTGCATGGTCCAGATACAGAAGTCGGCGCGCGCCAGGTCTGTCTCAACAGCGCTGGCACACCCGTTTGCGAGATCGAGACTGTGTCATTGCAGACGCTGGCCTTTGACGCTGTGACGCCTGAAATGGCCGCACTCGAAGGCGAAGGGGACCTGTCCTATCGCTTCTGGCGCGACGTCCATATCGAATTCTACAAGCGCGAAGGAACCTGGCAGCCCGACATGGATGTCATTTTCGAGGTCTTCCGCGTCACCCGCATTCTTGACGATGCCTTTTCTGCCGCCGCAGAGAGGGCGGTAAAGAACGAACGAGCCGAGGCATATGCCAAAGGCTACACGGCTTTGGGAGGGGAGCATGGGTAACGGCAACAAGGTCGAATTCCTGGTCGCGATCTGCGCACTCATCGCCTCAGCCATGGCGGTCTATATGGCCTGGGATCAGGGCCGTGTCATGCGCGCGCAGCAGCATGGTGCGGTCTTCCCTGTCTTGCAGGTGGACGGCTATGTCAGCCAGCGCGGTGATACAACCGCGGTAGGCATCAATATTCGCAATAGCGGGGTTGGCCCCGCTTTGATAGAATCCGCTCAGTTCTTCGTCGGTGATGATGAAGCTCAGCCATTTAGCCGCGATGTGACGTCCCTTCCAGACGGGTTCGAACTCTCCTGGTCAGCGATTGTGGGCCGCGCTCTCGCCCCAGGCGACACTGTCGCGCCGATCGATATGATCTGGCCCGCGGGTGTGCTCGATACAGAAGACGTTCGCAATATCAGTGAGGACGCCCAAACCTGGCGCCTGGAAATCTGTTACTGTTCTGTGTTTGAACGCTGCTGGAAGACCCAGAGAATCGGTCGTTCGCGCGCCGTCCCCGTCGAAAAATGTGAGCGCCAGGAGACCGATCTATTCGAACAGCTCGGCCTGGAAAACCTGGCCTCCGAACTTGAATCCCTGCCAGACCAAGAGGCATCCGAATGAAATTCCCACTGTCCTGGTTGAAAGACTATCTCGCAACGTCCGCCTCATTGGACGAGATCCTGGGCTATATGCTGAAAGCGGGCCTTGAAGTCGAAGAGGTCACCAATCCTGCCGAAGACCTGAAAGCCTTCACGGTGTGCAAGGTGACCGCAGCGGAACCGCATCCGGACGCGGACAAGTTGCGCGTCTGTACCGTGGATACGGTCGATGGCGAAAAGCAGATTGTCTGCGGCGCTCCGAATGCGCGCGCCGGCATGACCGCGATCTATGCCCCGCTGGGCGCTTACATTCCTGGTCTCGATTTCAGCCTCGACAAGAAACCGCGCAAGATTCGCGGCGTCGAAAGCCAGGGCATGATGTGCTCCACCAAGGAGCTGAACGCTGGCGAGGATCATGACGGCATCGCTGATCTGGATAGCGCCTTGAAACTCGGTACGCCGGCTGCAGATGCCCTCGGCCTGAACGACCCGGTGATTGATTTTGAAGTCACGCCGAACCGCGCCGACTGGCTGGGCGTCAAGGGCATTGCCCGGGACCTCGCAGCCGCTGGCGCCGGCACGTTCATTGATGACCCGGTGCGCAAGGTAAACGGCTCCTATGATTGCCCGGTCGAAATCGAGCTCGACAATCCCAAGGCTTGCCCGGTCTTTGCCGGGGCACTGGTGCGCGGGGTCAAGAATGGCCCATCGCCGGATTGGCTGCAGGCGCGGCTCACCGCCGTCGGCATCACGCCAAAGTCTCTGCTGGTCGATATTACCAATTATATCTCAATCGACCGCGCGCGCCCGCTTCACGCCTATGATGCGGCGAAACTGAAGGGCCCGATCCGCGCCCGCCTCGGCAAGGATAGCGAGCATTGCGACGCGCTTGATGGCAAGACCTATCAGGTCAATTCAGACATGTGCGTGATTGCCGATGAGAGCGGCGTGATCGGCCTTGGCGGCGTGATGGGCGGCGAAAGCACCGCCGTGTCCGAAACCACGACCGACGTGTTCATCGAAAGCGCCTGGTTCAACCCGCTGCGGACCGCCCGTACCGGCCGCACCACGGGTATCATTTCAGATGCCCGCTATCGCTTTGAGCGCGGTGTGGATCCGCAATCCTGCATCGAGGGTGTTCAGCTCGCCTTGCGCCTGATCACCGAATATGGCGGCGGCAGTGCATCAAAAGTCTCGCTGGCCGGCGAAGCGCCGCGCAATGATGTCCCGGTCGAGTTCTTCAAACGAGATGTTGCCCGCCTGACGGGACTGGACATCAAGCCAGCCGCCATGAAGAAGACCATCAAGTCTCTCGGCTTCACCATTGAAGACACAGGCGAAACCTGGCTTCTGAAAGTGCCGAGCTGGCGCTTCGATATTGAACAGAGCGCTGACCTGGTCGAAGAGATTGCCCGGCTGGAAGGGTTTGACGCGCTACCCACCACATCATTGCCCCCCCTCGCGGGCGGCAAGCGTGTGGTCACAACACCTATCCAGGATCGCGTTCGCACCGCGCGCCGAACGCTAGCCGCGCGCGGTTTTCTCGAAACGGTCACCTGGAGCTTCATGCCGAAACCGTTCGCAGAACTATTTGGGGGTGGCGCCGCAGCCCTGACTGTCGCCAATCCTGTCGCCAGCGAACTGAACCAGATGCGCCCGAGCATTCTCGCCAACCTGGCCCTCGCGGTGCAGCGCGGCGCCGATCATGGCGAACGCGATTTGCGCCTGTTCGAAGCGGGGCCCATTTATCTCGGCGACGGCCCAAAGGATCAGCGCGCGGTGGTCTCTGCTCTGGTGCGCCCGGTCAAGGATCGCCACTGGAGCGGTGCAGATGCTTACGATGCCTATTCCGCGAAAGCAGACATGGACGCGGTATTGAACGCGATTGGCCAACCGCCCGCGCGTTTCCAGGTCGGCGAGCCGAAACAGCCGCATTGGCATCCGGGGCAGTCCGCCAGCCTGAAACTCGGCCCGAAAGTGACCGTGGCGCATTTCGGTGCCCTGCACCCGCGTGTGCTGAAAGCACTGAAAGTGGACGGGCCGATATATGCGTTCGAACTGAACCTCAACGCCCTGCCCCAAATGAAAGCCAAGACGACCAAGACCAAACCGGTCTTTGACAAGGCAGACCTGACGCCGGTGCGGCGCGACTTCGCTTTTGTCGTGTCAGAGGACGCGGAGGCGGCCGCGCTGGTCAAGGCAGCACAAGGGGCGGACAAGTCCCTAGTCACCGCAGTCGACGTGTTCGATGTCTATCAGGGTCCCGGGATTGAGCCGAACCAGAAATCCATTGCGATCGAAGTGACCTTGCAACCGCGCGGTGAAACGCTGAAGGATCAGGATATTGAAGCCCTGTCCCAGAAAATCATCGCTGCCGTCGCCAAAGCGACGGGCGGTGTGCTACGGGGATAGGATCAGAGCGGGGAAGAACAGGCATGGTTGCGCAACACGTGGTGACAGGGGTGGGACTGCGCAAACGGCTTTATTCGGAACTGGAACCGGATATGCGCAGCAAGTCCGGCCTGTCAAAGCTGAACAGTTTCATCTTTGCGCTGGTGCTGCTCAGCTTCCTGGCGCTGGCGCTCGAAACTGAAGAAACGATCGGGCCCGCCTGGCGCGCCGCAATCGACGTGGTCAATGTCGCGATCGTTGCCATCTTCGCGATTGAATATGCGGTCCGCGTCTGGGTTGCCGGAGAAGACCCGAGATATAAAGGCCTGTCAGGGCGTCTCCGTTACATGATGACGCCTTATGCGATCGCCGATCTGGTCGCCTTCCTGCCGGAACTGTTATGGATCCTACTCACGCCGGCGGGCGTTGGCGATGATGTCTTGATCATCTTGCGCGTCCTGCGCCTCGCGCGATTGGTCAAGCTGGCGCGTTTTGTGCCGGCCTTTGACGTGCTGGGCGCGACCGTGGAGCGCGCCGGGACGCAGCTTCTGACCACGCTCGCTATGGCTTTGGCGCTGGTCTATGTCTCCGCCGTGGCGCTCTATTTTGTTGAAGGCGTGGGCGGCCAGCAGCAGGAGAGTTTCGCCTCAATCCCGCGCGCCTTGTGGTGGGCCATCGCGACGCTGACGACCGTTGGCTATGGCGACGTGTATCCGGTCACCGGGCTCGGACGGATCTTTGCCTCAGTGATCGCGCTGGCGGGGATCGGCGTCGTTGCCTTGCCCGCTGGTGTCTTCGCCAGCGCCTTCTCGGATGAGCTACGCGAGCGCGAGATCAAAAAGCTGAAAGAGCGGGTCGAGGAAGTCGAAACCGAAAATGAAGAACTGGAAGCCGAGAATGAGGAATTGGAGGCTGAGCTGGATCCCGAGATATCCGACTCCTGATCAGGACACCATTTTCAACCGATCCTTGGCATCTTTCACCAGTTCCGGACGCCCCAGCCAATAGCCCTGAATGTGATCCGCGCCGAGCACCGCAACGCGCGCCGCGAACTCCTGGGTCTCGATCCCTTCCACACAAGAGGACAGGCCGAGCTGTCTGGCCAGCCGGATAGCGGCCAGAAGAATCCGCTTGCTCTGCTCGCTCTTGTCAGACTTGCGAACAAAACTCTGATCGATCTTCAACTTGTCGAGCGGCAGCGTATCCAGCATGGACAGAGATGAGTACCCGGTCCCGAAATCATCCAGCGCGATCTCGATCCCCATATCGCGCGCTTCCTGCAGGATCGCGATATTGCGATCAACGTTTCGGAAGGCCACTTCTTCGGTGATCTCGATCGTGATCGAGCTCGGGCTCACCTGATGGCGGCCCAGCACGTTGACCAGCGTTTCAAGGAAATCCGACGCAATCAATTGCGCTGGCGAGACATTGATAGCCAAACGCTGATTGTCGAGCTGCAAATGTCCCAGCGCCTCATTCAGCGTGACCCATAGCATCTCATTGAGCAGACCAAGCTTCTCAGCAATCGGAATAAAGTCTTTCGGGCTGGGATCCCGCTCGAAGGCGCTATCGGTCCAGCGCGCCAGCAATTCATAAGCGACGATTTCGCGGCTCTTGGCATTCGCAATCGGTTGTATCGCGGCTTTGATCTGGCCATCCTTGATTGCGGTTTTCAGCTCCAGCTCAAGCTGCGAATTAGCCAGCGCGGCGCCGTCAATGTGCGGATTGAAAACAGCCCAGCCCATCCGACCGCTTTTGGCCCGGCGCATCGCCGTGTCAGCAGATTTGAGCAGGCCGGTCAAAGTTTGATCGAGCGTGCCGCATTCGGCATATCCAATCGACGCGCCGATCGAGATCAGGCCTGCCTCGCCATGAACATCACTGGTGATCCGGGCGTGCAGATAGTCTATCATGTGATCAACCGACCGGGTGTCATCTTCCGCCTTGAACAGCACCGCAAACTCGTCTCCGCCCAATCTGGCGGCCGCCGAAATCATCGGTAATTCTGAGATGCGCGTGGCGACCGTCTGCAGAATCTCGTCGCCGACGGCATGCCCGTATTGGTCATTCAATGGCTTGAACTGATCAAGGTCGATGAAGGCAATGCCGACCTTCGGCACTGCGGACCAATTGCGCCGCAGCGTCGTCATGAAAGCCCGCCGATTCAGCAGTCCGGTCAGACCGTCTGTGGCGGCCAGTTCCTCTTTTTCAATGATCAGATCGCGCAGTCTTGTATCAGCCCGTGCGCGCGCCCAGGCGACAACGCCAATCCCCATGAAGGAAAAACCTGATACAACAGCCAATAACAAGCTGAAGGCCTGATGATCCGCGTGCGACCAGGTTTCATCAAGCCGGATTGTGATAAACCGGGAGACATAGACATAGACGCATGCGACCTGCACCGGCATCAGCGCAAATTGCAGCCGATAATCGAGGATAAGGACAATGAGCAAGGGAATGAACAAGACCAGAGGTAAATCGAACGGAATGGTCTGCCCATGATTTGCTTCATAGAAGGCGCTGCCCCAATAGACACAGAACAGAATCATCAGACCGCTGAACAGGACCGTTCTGACGTGCATGTTTAGATGCGCGCTCACCGTGATCGACAGCAGCACGCAAACATAGATGGACACTTCCCAGAAAACCAGCGGCGTAAACTGGTCCGTGGCAAGCATCATAGCGACCACAAAACCGTTCACGACCAGGCCGAGAAGGCCAGTCCAGAAGGCGAGCGAACGGAATCTCTCAGAGAGATTGTGTTCGGTTTCCTTTCCATATGCCGCAGTTTTGAACATGGTCGGACTGTAGCCGACTGATCTAAAAATCTATTTTGGCTAGAATACCGAAATAATGCCGTGCAAGTAGTGTTTTCTTAACGCCGCAATAGCTTGCAATCACGCGGGTTTTTGGGTGGTTCCGACTGAATAGCGGTCCCAGACTTAACTATAATCCGCTATCCGGCTGAGCAGACGCCCGCGAAACTCGAAGAAGCTCGCGCCGCGAATCTTTACGGTTTCACCGGCGCGGACCCCGTTTGGCAGGTCAACCGCGGCCTTGCCTTCAAACTCGATTTCCGCCGCAGCCTTGCCCTCTCCGACAACGATAGAAATCAGGCGCTGACGCCGATAAGAGAAGGCATTTCCGGACAGTCGCGCCACTTCGCCCATCTGCTCCCGGCCTTCCAGGCGCATGGACTGGCTGGCATTTGAGATATTCTCAAACACCACATCCTCGGTCACACAATCGAGCATGCCTTCAATGTCCCGGTCATTGTAACTTTTGATATAGCGATTGATGATATCTTCGTGCATGTCAGACAAATCCTTGCCGCTTTGGCCAGTCCTCTAGCATAAATCGCATGTAATCCACTATTTGCAACAGATCCGTTAAGTTGCACTGCAACACAAGCCATGACATAGGGGCGGACTGTTTATTTTGAAGGAGACGAGCAATGGCTTTGCGCGTGGCAGTTGTAGGAGCAACCGGTAATGTTGGACGAGAATTGTTCAATATTATGGATGAGCGCAACTTCCCGGCGGACAAGGTGCATGCCGTCGCCTCTCGCAGGTCGCTGGGCCGAAAATGCTCTTATGGCGACAAGACGATCCTGTGCGAGGACCTGAACGAGTTTGATTTCAGCCAGGTGGATCTGGTGCTGATGTCGGCTGGCGGCAGCGTGTCCAAGGAATGGTCGCCCAAAATTGCTGCCGCAGGCGCAATTGTCGTCGACAATTCAAGCGCCTGGCGCATGGATCCGGACGTTCCGCTTGTCGTCCCGGAAGTGAATGGCGAAGCCGTGCTCGGCTATGGCAAGAAGAATATCATCGCCAATCCGAATTGTTCGACGGCGCAGCTTGTCGTCGCGTTGAAGCCCTTGCATCAGGCCGCTGGCATCAAGCGAGTCGTGGTCTCGACCTATCAATCCGCCTCTGGCGCCGGCAAGGCGGGCATGGACGAGCTCTGGACCCAGACCAAGGGCATGTTCGTCAATGATGCGCCAACGCCGGACGTGTTCTCAAAGCAGATCGCCTTCAATGTCATTCCGCAGATCGACGTTCCGATGGAAGACGGGTCGTTCAAGGAAGAGTGGAAAATGCGGATGGAGACCAAGAAGATTGTCGATGAGTCCATCGAACTGGTCGCCACATGTGTCCGCGTTCCGGTCTTTGTCGGGCATTCCGAAGCCGTGAATGTCGAGCTGGAAGACCCATTGACGGTCGAACAGGCCCGCGAATTGTTCCGCAATGCGGATGGCGTGCAATTGATCGACAATATCGAGGATGACCAATTCATCACGCCAGTCGACTGTGTCGGCGAATGGGCGAGCTATGTCAGCCGCGTACGCAAGGACCCGACAGTCGAGAATGGCATCATTTTCTGGAACGTCTCGGACAATTTGCGCAAAGGCGCTGCTCTGAATGCAGTTCAGATCGGCGAAGAGCTGATCAAGCGCGGCGTGCTGACCCCGGAACTCGAAGTCGCGTAAAGCGACGATGCCGCGGCTCCTTTTCGTCTGCCTCGGCAACATCTGCCGGTCCCCGACCGCAGATGGTGTTGCACGCCGTCTCGCAGATCAACGCGGCCTCGACTGGGTCATAGACAGCGCAGGAACCGGCGCCTGGCATGTCGGCAATCCGCCAGATCCCCGCATGACAGCGGCGGCCGCAAAGCGGGGTATTGATCTCGCTCCGTTACGCGCCCGACAAGCCCAGGCGGAGGATTTTTTGCGTTTCGACCATATTTTCGCGATGGATCGCAGCAATCTCGCTGATCTCGAACGCCTCCGTCCATCACAGGCGACCGCAAGCCTGAACCTGTTTCTGCAGGACGCTGAAGTACCGGATCCCTATTATGGCGGCGCGGACGGGTTCGAACACGTGCTGGATCTGATCTCGGAGCGTATGGAGACGCTGTTCGAAACACTGGCAAAACCGTGATGTAAAAACCGCTCCGGCGTCAGCTTTTTCCTCTTGCGCCGCCCCCTGTTTTGCGGTTTATGGCGGCTTCGGTCGCGAGACAGCGGTCGACTTACCCACCGGACGCGGGCGTAGCTCAGGGGTAGAGCACAACCTTGCCAAGGTTGGGGTCGTGAGTTCGAATCTCATCGCCCGCTCCA
>JBCCCT010000031.1:0-23226 GCA_039033355.1 Pseudomonadota bacterium
GGATCACCAGATCGCAATCGAACAGTCCGACATAGCGCGCATGCGTCTCGGCGATGTGGGTGAACCATTCATTGATCACCTTATCGACATTGGCCATTTCGATTTCGAGTTTCTCGCCAGGATTGATAATGTTCTTCTTCAAACCATCCTTGCGACCAAGTTCATTCAAAACCTCAATCTGTTTGAGGGCCGCGCCGGACTCGGCCAGATCCAGCACGATTTCCGCGTCGCCGCGCGATACGCTACGCAGGATCTGCAGGGCGATCGGGATGAACACGGTTCGCGTGCAGACCAGGCGCTGCTGGCGTTCGCTTTCCCGCTTGATCTGGCGCAGGAAGAACTGCTCGAACTTCTCACGCTCTTCAGCGCTGGCAGAGAACGGTTCGCCAAATTTCGGCAGCAAGACGCGTTCGATAATGTCCTTGGCCAGGCGATCACCGGCAATTGTGGTCGAATCCTTGAATAACAGTTTGCAGACCAGGTCGACACCTGCGCCCGGAAGCTTGTCGGAATATTCAATCACAGACGTATCGGTCGTACCGCCGCCAATATCCAGGGTCATGACGCGGACGCTGGCATCGGTGCCTTTTCCACGTCCCATCAGCTCGATCCAGTTTTCGCCTGTATCGCCCATGTGGTGAATTTCGGAGAAGACGACAGCCAGTTGCGGGGCCACAGCTTCGTCGAGAGCCAAGCGAATGTCCGGTCCGCGGCCTTCCCGCTTGATCTCGTTGGGATCCTCGAACCGGCTCAACAGGAAGATATCACGTGCGATCTCCCACTTGTCGCGGAAAATCTCGATCTCGTCTTTGGTCCATCCGGCCGGATAGCTGAGCAGAATATCGCCGAGTTCACGGCGGAGATACATCTGATTGCCTTTACGCCAGGCTTCAGACTGAATCTGGGCTTGTGCCTGTTCCAGGATAGACAGCGCCACCCAGATCAGACTGTCGGCGCGCGAGTGATTGGCGCGGCGCTCAATCTCGGCACTCAGATCAGCATCCCGATTGGCCAGCGACCATTTGGTCGTGCCATTCGGCAGAAACCGGAAAATCGGTCCCTTCAACGGGACCAGTGACGCCACATCGTCTTCAGACCGACGCCAGGGCTGAACCTGCATCGTCCAATGGGTCTGTCCATTGGCACCGAGCGGCGCATCATCCCAGACATACATTTTCGGCGATGACAGGAAAGACATGCCGCCGCCTTCGGTTTCGATATTGCTCAAGGCCTGACGCGCGGCATAACCGATGGCAGCGGGCGAGACGTTTGCAAACTGGTGCGAGGATTGGAACACTTCGCGGTCGCGTTCTCGGCGCGATGTATTGGCAATCCGCTCAAACAGGGAACGTTTGTGATAAGTCGGGTTCACAGCTTGGGTCAGCTTGCGCGTCGGCTCCGGCTTGAACACGCCTTCGACCAGCGCGAACCAGCTGTCCGGGATGGCATCATCCAGATCCAGCGCGTCCATGTCGAGCGAGTCCAGATCCGTGCCCGGACGCGGGAATACGATTGGGCGACAGGCAGAGGACAAGCCGTTTTCAATTCCGGACTGTTCCAGCGCCAGGACCACTGTGCGCGAATTGCCGAAATCAACGACCAGATTGACTTTGACGGGGTCACCCGCCTCTTCGAGGAAATTCACGTTCAGCAGCAGATCGCCATATTTCGTGCCAAGATCGAATTCCTTGTGGATCTTGAGGCTCAGGGTCTCTGGCAGGTCGCGAATGGATCCCGAAATGTAGGGATTGAAGTTCAGGGCCGTGGACGGCATTGAGTCTTCATCATCGACATCATTGATCACGGCCGGTTTGGTTTTTGATGGGGCTTTGTCTGTGACCAGCGCGTCCGCGACAGTGTAACCACGCGTGCTCTTCCCGACGGTGAGGTCAATCGCAACCCAGAAACCATCCTGGAGCATTTGTTCGCCGTCTTCATCCAGCGTGGATTTCACGCCGAAGCGCCCTTTCAACCAGGGCTTGCCGACCGGCGAACGCCAATCCGATTCCTCTACGGCGCCCTCCAGCGCGTAAAACACAGTGTACCAACCAGAATCTGGAAACGCATTGATCGTATTTTTCATCGGAATCCCACACAATAACCCAAGGCTCCTACGTGTCAGATTAAGATTGAAATCGCGTAAAACTGGACGTTTGAATTTCAATCAAATTGATACAAATGACGGTATCTGTATTATTCTATTTCAATAGAGAGCGTGGGGCTTTGCTATCGATATGAAAACAAAGATTGCAATCCTCGGAGGCGGTATCAGCGCCCTCGCCGCCGCTTACGAATTAAAGCGAATGGATTCGGCGGACGCGCTCGATATCACAATCTACCAAATGGGCTGGCGGCTCGGCGGCAAATGCGCTTCGAGCCGGAATGATGCGCCTGGCATGGGGTTTCGCAATGAAGAGCACGGGCTGCACGTACTGGGCGGCTGGTACCATAACACGTTCGAGATGCTGCGCCGGGTTTACATGGACTGGAACGCGTTACCGGCGGTTGATGCGCGCCCTATTCGCGAGGCTTTTCTACCCGTGAACGGCGCTGTCCTGTTCGATGAAAAACGGTTTCTTTGGGTCAAATATGGTTGGCGCAAGATCGCCGTTCGCTTCCCGGAACCGGTCGGTCAGCCCGGGATCGATATTCCGGACCTCTCAATCGGGCGCATGCTGAGAGTCCTGGCGCGTTGGGTTCAGGAACTCCTCCAGAACGCTTATGAAGGCCTCAGCCTCGTCCGCCTGGGCACGCGCTTTCTTCGACACTGGTTCGACATCTCGGATGTTGTCAAAACGCTCGAGACCGAGGTCATTGAGCAAATGACGGATGCACAGATGCAAGACGCCGCCAATCGGGTGCATATTTGCGCCAGCAGTATTGCCAGTGAATGCGAGTCCATGCTGGCCGATATCTCCGAGGCAGATGCGCAGCTCTGGAACGGATCCGAGACGGAAAACAACCCATCTGTCGCCGATCTGGTTACAGCGGCTCTTGTGGGCGCATATGTCGTCAAAGGCATGTTGGCGGATCGGCTGATCACGCGCGGGTTTGACTACATTAATTCCGAAGATGCGACGGAATGGATGCGCCGCCATGGCGCCCCGAACTTTGTTGTCAAATCGCCCTTTGTCGAACTCGGCTACCATTATGCGTTCAGCTATATCGATGGCGACCCGAAAAAGCCGGATATGGCGGCAGGCGCGGCTTTGCGGGGCTATATGCGCATGTTTTTCGGCCAGGTCGGCAGCTTCTTCTATCACTTTGAAGGCGGCATGGGCGATGTCATCGTCAAACCGTTCTATGATGTGCTTAGAGACAAAGGCGTGAAGTTCGAATTCTTCAGCCAGATCACGCGGATTGAACGAGATCCGAGCCAAAGACAGATCTCGCGGGTTCAGATACGGCGGCAAGCAAAAGTGTCTGCGGGTCAGGCCGCTTATGATCCGCTGATCAGCACACCCAAAGGTCTCCGAACCTGGCCGGTTGCTCCGCTCATGGATCAACTCGAACTGGGCCCGGGGCAAACGAGGTTTCCGGATGATTTCGAAGATCCGTTCGATGTCGACCCGAATGACCCAGGTGAGGAATTGGTTGCGGGCGAGGATTTCGATATTGCCATTCTGGCCATACCCGGGACAGCTTTGTCCGAGATTTGTCAGCCCTTGGTGGAGGCCGATCCAGTTTGGGGGAGGTGTCTGAACGCCATGTCCTCGTGTCCGACCGTTTCAGCGCAATTGTGGACCAAGAAGACTCCTGACGAACTCGGCTGGGGAAAGATGCCGCACATTTCGACGGGTCATGTCCTGCCGCTCAGCACCTGGAGCGATATGAGTCACTTGCTGCCGCTCGAAGAGGAGACGCCTGAAGGTCCTTTCAGAGGCCATCACCTTCTGTGCGGACCATATCCAATAACGGATGAGACACCACGCGACACTACCCTGAAATGGTTGAAGAAAAACTTCAAGGACGTGCTCCCAAACTGGCGCCTGAAGGATCAGGACCTGTCAGAGCGCGCGATCTATGCGCGTTTGAATCACAAACCCAGCGAGCGCTATATCTTTGCCGGGTCCGGCGATATTGACGACCGCTTGCGCACAGACGAAAGCGGTTTGTCCAATCTGTTTTTGTGCGGGGACTGGGTCCGAAATGGAACCGATCTCGGCTGGGTTGAAGGGGCTGTTACCACGGCGCGACAATGCGCCCGCGCCATTACCGGCGTGTCGATCAGGGTTTACGGAGAAACCGATTTTGGCTGATGATACAGACCTCACCCGGCCGGAATCTCCGATCTTCGACGCCGAACAGGTCACGGGCATCGTCTATGTGATCGACCTGGTCGGCTTTTCGAAAATCACAGAGGCTCAAATTGCCGAAAGTGCCCGACGAGGCACGGAAACGGTGACACAAATGGTCACTGACCTGTTCGGTAAATTGATGACCGAACTGGCGAGGCGAGACATCCACTTTGGCGGTTTCGCAGGCGATGCGCTCATTGCCTGGCAAGTTGACATCGAAGCGCCTCTATCGCCATCGGATCTAGAAAGGATCGCGGCGGAGATCTGTAACGATGTCGCGCCAGGGCTTTCTTGCCGAACTGCAACCGCTCAGGGGCGTTTTTGGACATCTAAACTACTCGCCCAGGACCACGGGCGCCCGCTTGTTTGGGGCCCGGCCGTTCGCCAGGCTTTTGCCGAGCTGGTATACCAATCTCGTGATGTGGGTGCGGATACTGCCCTTCCCGATTCTGCTACCAGGAGCGCAACACATATTCTGGCGACAGCCTCGGTTACCGATCGATGGACGGTAATCGTCTGCGCATTGACACCCACCGACTGCGAGACAACCCATCCGACAGACCTTGTCGCATTGCTTCAGCGAACACGTGTCATTTGCGATGCTGTGAATGCCGAGATCGACAATATCGTGCAGGATGACAAGGGATTGTTGATCGTAATTGTCCTCCCCGCATCAAGAAGGCAGGACACCGCCCAAAGAGACCTGCTGCTTGATAGTTTGACCTCATCGCGCGCGCCGGTCGCAAGGCAAGTTGAGGTGGAAGCGGACTTTGGCACAGTTTTTCGTTGCCACCCGGAGATCGCAGGTCAGCCGGTGGTGATCACCATCGGAAAACCGATCAATCAGGCCGCGAAAGCCCTCATGCAAAACGTCGACTCGTCGGGTGCCGCAGCCTCAACGCTTCTCAAGCAACAAGCCCCGGTCTCAAATTTTATGATTGGCCGCGAAACGGAAATCCGGCGTCTTTCCAGGGTCTATCAAGCCTCCCGACTAACACGCCAGACTGCGACGCTGACAGCGTCGGCCGGCATCGGCAAGACCACCGTCATTCAGACGCTCATAAGTCAGATCGACGCCCCCTTTGCGATGGTCGAGGTGACACCCGGTAGTCGCTTTGCGCCTTTTGGATGCGCCCAGGATCTGGCCGAAGCCTGTCACCTGCCGGCGGCGACCGTCTTCGAGACTGACGCACAAGCGCGGTTCGCCAAAAACCTGCCGCACGTGATCATTATCGAAAACTGGCAATGGTGCGACGAGGACAGCAAGCGTCTGATCCGCCGACTGCACAATGAACGTCAGTCTGGCCTTTTGCTTGTTACTTCACGCGAACCGATCGACGGTCTCGACGCAGAAACGCATCTTCATCTGTCGGCACTCGACTTCGAACAGTCGGGGATGCTGCTCGATACTCATGCGCCGCGCGCTTTGAGCGAGTCGGTGAAGCGGTCGATTTTTGACCTCACATCGGGCACGCCATTCTGGCTGGTTCAAGCCGCCCTTCACTATTCCGAAACAAGTCCGCAATCGCAGAGTCTGACACCGCTTTCCGGCCTCGAAGGATTGCTATCGGCGCGCGGTCGCGACCTGTCGGATGAGGCGACAGCACTGTGGCGTCTTTATTGTGCATGGCGACTTCCACTGGCCTTCGAAACCGCGCGCGACCTGTTGACTGGGTTCGAATTCGCGATCGGCCTTCAACATCTCGGCGAGATCACCGGGCTGGGTTGGCTCGTAGGGGACAAGACAAAAGGGACGGCGGGCTTACGACCCGCGCATGATATTCTGGCCGATTGGGGCAATTCGGATTTGCCCGTGACCTTCGAACAGACGTTACACAATGCCATTGCTCGGGCGCTCGGTGACGCGGAAGCATCCCCGTCTCGCATTGCCCGGCACTGGCAAATCGCGGGGGAAGATGCGCAGGCATCCATCTGGTATGACCGCGCCGCGCAAAATGCTGATCGCGCCGGCGCCCACGACCTGACTATTTCGCATCTGTCTCAATCGCGGCGTCTGTCAGGTGCCGGTGGATCCGGAAACGATGTTCACGATCTCGAATATCTGGCCATGATGGCGACCGCGAACTGGGGCGTCGGCAAACTCAGACAGGCCAAGCAAATGCTCATCGCCTTCGATGATCTCGCAAAGGACATACCCGCGAGCAGAGCCAAGCGCGCCGCGCTCAGACGCGCCGCGACGATTCAATCAGAGATCGGTCAATTCGCCGGGAATTCAAACTTGATGCTGTCGGGAATGTATCGAGGGTGGCGAAACAGCCGCGACGATACGGGCGCATATGAGGTCAAAGCTCGCCGGCAAGGATTTATCTATTATGCGCTGGGTCTGCTAAAGCTGCCTGTCACCGGGCGCCTTAATCGAGCGGTCGAAAAGGCCCACGCACAGGGCGAGTATCGCAGCCAAACCCTGCTCGGTTGCGCCGCCGGAACTTTGCACATGACCCGTTGCGACTGGCAAAAGGCCGACGCCGTGCTGTCATCATGCTATGCCGCTATTGCGCAAACCGATGATCGGCAAATGCTCGGAGTCGCGCAATGCCTGCTCGGGCTCTGTCATCTGTTTCAAGGCGATACCCCTCAGGCGCACGAGTGGTTTGACCGCGTGTCGGACACGGGCAAGGATCACAATCACCACGTGTTCAAGGTCTGGGGCGCGTACGCCAAGGCCGAAGCCCACATGTATGCCGGCGAGTTGGACGACGCCAAGCAATTGGCGCTCAAAGCGCGTGCGCTGTCCAAAGGCCTGGGCGATCATCAATCCGCCAGCATCATTGAAGGCGTGCTGGCGCAGGTCTATCTCGCGAGCGGGGACACGCGGAATGCCTACAGACACGCGCGCAATGCCGCTCGCTTCGCGGCCAAATTGCCGCCGACAAATTTCAGCACGCTTGAAGGCATCGCGGCACCGGCTCAGGTCGGGGCTGAATTGCTGAGGCGAGACGGCGCGAACCCAGGATTGGACGCGCTGATCAAGAGCGGTCGCAAAGCGCTGAAATCCTATGCAAACGTGTTCAAAATTGCGCAACCGCGGCATCACTATGTCGAAGCGCTCTATGCCCAGGCGCGTGGGGATTTGAACTCCGCCACACGACAAATCCAGAAAGCCCGATCTGCTTCAATCGAACTTGGCATGCGGTATGAGCAAAAGCTGGCCGTTTCCGCCCTAAACGCAATACAGGAGAAGCCCGATGGCGCGCCCGCCGAGCTACATTGATCCCGCCCTGAAAGCCTTTGGCCTGCCGCCCTATATCGGCGAAGACGCCCTGTTGCAGGGCGGCTGGATTGACTCCAGCCAGGGCGCGATCCAGTCCTATCTGGATCGCTCGATCAACCGCGTTGCGCCACATCATTTCCGTGCCAAATCGGTTCTGTCCTGCCTGCTGATGACATCGCTTTTCGTCAAGAAGATGCGATCGGGTCATCCGACCGGCCGGGTTTGGGGCTTTGTGCCTGAAGCCGATATTTCGATCTGGGCATTGGCTTATGCAGGCCCGATCGATCATTCGCGCCCTTGGGAACTCTACTGGGTCCCGATCTATATGTTTGTTGATGACCCTGCAGCGGTCGCTGGCGGACGAGAGATTTTCGGATTTCCGAAAATGTACGGAACCATTGCCCGCGAGGACAATGATCCGTCCGATTATGGCCTGTCGGTGAAAGTTGCCGCTTTCCGCGAGTTTGGTCAGGACGTCGAAGCCGAGCAGGTGGAAGTGCTGAAAATTGACCCGCAAATCCATGGCAGCGCCGACACCACAATCGAGGATGTGATGACGGGACTATTGGACGAACCAGAGGATGCTGACATCCGCACTCTGATGCCATCTTTGCGCCCACCCCAAATCGACTTTCCAATCCTGCAGATCAAGCAATTTCCCAGCATCGAAAACGCCGATTTCGCGACGTATCAGGCGATTGTCGGGGTGAAGATGACGACGCAAAGGATACGCGGTGTTGGCAAAGCGGCGGGACGTCCACGACTAACCATTCAATCCCCGCTCTCTCTGAACATCTCTCAGGAACTCGACACGCCTGCCGTGCAGGACATGCAACATTGTTTCTGGGTGCGTCAGGATTTTACAACACAGCCAGGCGAAATTCTCAGCCCACCTGAATTGATCGGCGTCTAGCGCCTATTCAAGGCGCGGAGCAATGACCCGCATGCCGCCATTCTCGGTCCGAACAATGCCGATCTGTTTCAACCGGCTGAGCGCCCGTGATGTGGATTCGCGAGTCGCATGGATCCGGGCCGCCATTTCCGAGACATTTATAACGTGCGCAATCCGATACACTTCATCATCACTCGGATCAGGATCGCCGATCCGCACCAGCTCGAAATGCAGACGCCCCAGCACAGAAACCGAGTAGAGTTCGGCCAGTTTCTCGGACGTCGCGCGCACGCGCCGGGCGAGTTCCTCATTCAACGCATTGGCCAGTTTGACATGCATTCTGGCCGCATCGGCGAACACTTGCTGGGGAATGCTGAGGACGCTCACTTTTGAGTCAGCTATGACATCGGATGTCCGTGGCGCCCCCAAGATGGCGGAGAGTTCGCCGACAATGGCGGGCGCCGCGAAGTCAGCAAGCCAGATTTCGTGCCCGTTTTGACTTTGTTTGACGACTTTCAGGACCCCAGCGGTCAGTAAAAACACCGGCCCAGCTGGGTCGCGGTCAAGCACCAGACGGTCATTTGGCTTGAGTTCAATGGCTGTACTCGCCTCAGCCAAGGACAGAGCCAATGGGTCACCAGGCGCGACGCCGATAAAGGCGGCCCAATATTCTGGAAACGTCTTTTTCAATTCCCAAACCCCGGTTTAATACAATAAATCAAGGAATAGGTTTCTCGGGCCAGACTTCAAGACAGATTAAGCCGTTAGGACTTAAAACCGCATAGCCGCAATCGTGTCATAGCTGGTTTGGACCGACTGACGGAAAGGCCTTGGTGGATTGTCATGCTCGGCGATAAAATACTTCATGCCAGAGATATCATTGGCTTCGAAATAGGACTCGAACGGCAAATCGCCCTCACCCACATTCGCCATTAAGGTGCCGACAATGGTCGGAAAATCGAGACTGGTGCGGAAATTAGTCGGATCGCCTGTCAGATCCTTGATATGACACATCTTGAACCGACCAGGGTGCTTCTCGAACAACCCGACAATATCAGTCCCCGTCAGCGCCGCCCAAAACAGATCAAGTTCGAAATCCACGAGATCGGGGTCTGTTTCCGAGAGCAGGATCTCCATCCCGGTCTGACCTTCACCAAGGTCGAAGAACTCGAACTGATGGTTGTGATAGCCGACCCGGATGCCAGCCGCATTCAATACAGAACCAGCATTGTTCAGCATTTCAGCGTGCTGCTTGTACTGGTCCAGCCCCCTTTGATCATCATTGATCCAGGGCAAGACGATCGTCTCGCAACCAAGCGCCCCTGCCACATCAACCAGTTCACCCGGTCGATTGGCCAGACTGTCATAATCGGCGTGCGTGATCGGCGATGGCAAGCCGATATCATCCAGAATGGCGCGCAGCTCGGCCGGTGAACGATCCGCAAAATTTCGACCATTCAGCTCGACATAATCATAGCCGACATCCTTGATCATTTGCAGCGTGCCGACGAAATCCTCGCCCATGGCTTCCCGCAAAGTATAGGTCTGGATGCCAATCTGCTCGATCCGCTGTTTGGAGGCCGCCGCCGGCACCCCGCCGGAATTGCAACCTGTAAGGAGCATCGCGGCACCCGAGGCACCGAGAAAATGTCGTCTGTTCAGCGTCATAGTGCACCTTCTTTCATCAGTTCAGCCGCATGGTTCGCAGCGCGGGCCGAGAAAGCCATATAAGTCAGCGATGGGTTCTGGCAGCCGCCAGAGGTCATGAAAGATCCGTCCGTGACGAACAGGTTCGGAATATCCCAGGACTGGTTCCAGGAATTCAGGACCGAAGTCGACGGATCCCGACCCATGCGGGCCGTTCCCATTTCGTGAATGCCAATTCCAGGTGGCGCTGGCTCAGCGGTTTCAGGATCATCGGTCTCAATATCGATGCCGCCCGCCGCTTCCAGCATGGCGCGTGTATCGCGGATCGCCTGGCGCACCATGTTGCGCTCATTATCGCCCCAGCGCACATCAAGCACCGGTACCGGGAAACCCCATTGATCCGTCTTGTTCGGATGCAAGCGGACATGGTTCTGTTCATTTGGCAGCACTTCGCCAAAAGCCACCATGCCGATCCGCCATGGACCCGGCGTGCGTGCCGCAGCCTTGAAGTCCGCGCCAACACCTTCCTTGCCCATGGACGTCCACCAGCGCTCGCGCGTGGCGCCGCCCTGATAGCCAAAGCCACGCACGAAACCTTCCGCTTCTTCAGTATGGTTTCGGAACCGTGGAATGTAGAACCCGTTCGGGCGCCGGCCGAATGTATGCCGGTCGAGATTGCCCGGCAGGATCGCGGTTCCACGGGCGCCGGAATGATGGTCCATCATATTCTTGCCAAGCATGCCGGAACTGTTGGCCAGACCGTTCGGCGCATCACCATTTGCAGAATTGAGCAGGATCATCGTCGTCGGGATCGTGCCAGCATTCAGGAACACGACCCGCGCCGTGATCACCTTGCTTTCGCCAGATGCGATGTCGACGGTCTCCACGCCAGTCGCACGACCGGTTGCTTCATCGACAATGACCTTGTGCACGGCAGTGTCCGAGATCAGCGTCATGTTTCCGGTGCGTCGGGCGGCCGGGAGCGTCGCTGAATTGGAACTGAAATAGGCCCCGAAACTACAGCCCTGGAAACAGTGATTGCGGGCCTGACAGCGACCACGACCAAGCTCCATCTGTTCCTGGGTCGGTTCGGTCAGGTTTGCGACCCGGCCAGGAATAACCCGGCGCCCCGGGAAGTTGCCTTCGACGGCTGACTTGAAGTCGAGTTCGGCACAGGTCAGATCATGTGGTGGCTGGAACACGCCATCCGGCAGGATGTCCAATCCCTCCATCGATCCAGAGATGCCAGCGAACCTTTCGACATAATCATACCATGGCTTGATATCGTCGTAGCGCACCGGCCAGTCGACGCCATGGCCGTCGCGGGCATTGGCTTCGAAATCGATCTCCGACATGCGATAGCTCTGCCGGCCCCACATGATGGAACGCCCGCCTTCATGATAACCGCGATACCAGATGAACGTGGAATCATCCGCGGTCTCGTAAGGGTGATCATTATCCTTGACCCAGAATTGCTTGGTAAAGGACTGGAACGCATAGACATTGGACTGGATCGGATAGTCTTCGCGATCCTTATCCGCCTTGCGATTCAGGTGTTCGGCATCCCACGGGTCGATAAAGTCTGTATAGTCTTTTTCGACCGTGACTTTCCGACCGCGCTCGATCACCGCGACCTTGAATCCCTGCTCGCACATCTCCTTGGCGATCCAGCCGCCGGACATGCCCGATCCTACTACGATTACGTCAAAATCTGCCATCGGTTACGTCGCCCATGTTTTAGGAAATTCAGAAAGCGGCACACAGCCTATCCACTCGCCCGGCACCGGCTCGTAAGCGAGCTCTTCCGTCGCGCCGGGTTCCGACATGTAATAGGCCTGCACCACAGTCGCCTTGAAATCGCGATAGAAGCCATCCGGGATCGTGCCCGCGAAAACCCCGGCATCATAGGTAGAGAGCGCGGTTTGGCGTTCGCTCGGCGACATGCTTTCGAATGTCGAGCCGTCGTCTGTCGCGAGCGCCGTCCCCAGCGCGGCGAGCCCATCGCGCCAATATTGCTGGAACTCGCTATTGCCCCAATCCGTGGCAAGGTCCTGCAGGGTTTTCGGAACCCCTGCCTGTACGGCGCCGGCTGTTTCGGTTTGCGGGATGATGGTCTGCGCGACCGCGGCGATCAACGCCATTTCCTGAGCATTGAAATAACCCGGGGCGGCATTGCCGGAAACCTGTCCGGACGTCGGCGCCTCGGCACCTCCGCAAGCCGCCAGTCCACCAACCGCTGACAAGGCGATAAGACCCTGGAAGACCTGGCGTCTCTGAAGCATGAAGTCTTGCATGGATACGCTCTCCTTAATGCGCTGCGTCGGCATCGCCGCCAGCGGTGCTCTGCATCCAGCTACGCGCAGCATAGAGGGCACCAAAAGCAACGATGAGGACGATCGGGAAGAAGACCAATTGTGACAGGGCGCCCTGACCCGCAGCCACTTCGACCGCATCCCCTGTCAGGCCTGACGCTTCAGCTTTCGCGCGGGCACTGTCGATCCAACCGCCAATAATCGGATTCCAGATGGTCAAGGCGAACATGCCAGCGGCGCCAACCAGGCTCATACCCAGCGCACCGGACCGCGGCACATATTGCGCCGTCACGCCGATCATGGTCGGCCAGAAGTAACAGACCCCGATCGCGAACACGACGGCAGAAACATAGACCATCACGCCCGACGCCGTGGACATCAGGAACAGACCCAGAGCCGTCACGACGGCACTCATCAGGAGCACGCCGACCGGGTTCAAGGCATGAATAAGTGGGCCCGCGAAATAGCGTCCGACTGCCATGATCCCCGTCACCATGCCCAACACGATCATTGCCTGACCGGGAACCCCGCCAAGCTGCGCGCCGAGGATTCGATCGACCCATTGCTGGGTACCGAGTTCAGAAGTGGCAGTAAGGCTCATCAAGCCCATCAAGACAATCAACAGGAACGCATCGCGGGCCCTGCCGGCTCGGAACAACATCAGGAGGAAGGTGAGTCCGAGCACGAGCAATAGAGGCAATACGAATGTCCCGGGCAGGCTCGACACGAGCGCATTCGGGGTCCCGATCAGGACGAGCAGGCCGAAGACGGCTGTCATCAGGATCAGACCCTTGGCATCAAGATCGACCTTCTTTTCGATCTCTGGAATATCCGGGAACTCTGTGGTGAAGATCATGTAACCGTAAATGGCCGTCGGGATGAGCATCACCGCAATCTGTGGCTGCCAACCGATCCCGGCATTGGTCATGACATAAGACACAACGGCGCCGATCACGATTCCCCCTGGGAACCAGACATGGAACCGGTTCAGCCACTTGGTCTTGTCATCCTTGTAGAGGTCCGCGACCAGCGGGTTACAAGCCGCCTCGACCGACCCATTAGCGAAGCCGATGAAGAAGGTTGAGATCAACAGGCCAAGGAAGCCGCCAGCCGTGATTGTCAGCACCAGACCAAGCACATGACCGACAAAGGCAAGGATCATGATCAGGCGTGGCCCAAGCTTGTTATAGAGAAATCCGAACACCACCATGGCCAGCGGAAACCCGAGAAAGGCCATGGAATTGACCCAGCCGAGTTCAGTATCACTCAACTGGAATTCATCCGACAATTGGGTCAGGATCCCGGCGCGAATAGCGAAGGTCATCGCGGTGACGATGAGCGACAAACAGCTCAATAAGAACAGTTTGTTGCGATTAATCCCGGCGGCCAGATGGCCGTCTGCTGTGGTTGCCGTCATGTTTCCTCCTTGCCCTTCTGGTCTTATGCCAGTCCGAGCATCTTTCGATTGGCTTCAACGCTCACTTCGCCGCCCGCGAAATCATCAAAGGCTTTGTCAGTGACGCGAATAATATGATCAGAGACGAATTTCGCGCCTTCGCGCGCACCGTCTTCCGGATGTTTGAGCGCGCATTCCCACTCGACCACGGCCCAGCCATCAAAGTCATAGCCGGCAAGCTTCGAGAAGATGGCGCCGAAATCGATCTGGCCATCGCCGAGCGAGCGGAATCGTCCGGGTCGCTCGACCCAGCCTTGATAGCCGCCATAGACGCCGCTTTTTCCGTTCGGCCGGAATTCAGCATCCTTCACATGGAACATGCGAATACGGTCATGATAGTGATCGATGAAAGAGAGATAATCGAGCTGCTGCAGAATGAAGTGGCTCGGGTCGTACAGAATATTGCAGCGCGAATGCCCGTCGACTTCCTCGAGGAACCGCTCGAATGTCACGCCGTCATGCAGATCTTCGCCAGGGTGAATCTCGTAACATACGTCGACCCCGCACTCATCATAATAGTCGAGGATCGGTCGCCAGCGATTGGCGAGCTCCTTGAATCCTTCTTCGACGAGGCCCGCAGGGCGTTGCGGCCATGGATACATGAAGGGCCAGACGAGCGCGCCCGGGAATGAAACGGATCGGTCCAGTCCCAAATTCTGCGACGCCTTGGCAGCATACATGACTTGCTGCACAGCCCATTCCTGCCGCGCTTTCGGATTGCCGTGCAATTCTGCCGGGGCAAACGCATCAAAGGCAGTGTCATAGGCCGGATGAACGGCAACGAGCTGTCCCTGAATATGGGTCGAGAGTTCAGTGATCTCGACGCCCCATTCGCGGCACTTGCCTTTCAGCTCGTCGCAATAGTCCTTGCTCTCCGCAGCCAGTTTCAAATCCATACAAACCGGATTGTCGGTCGGGACCTGAACACCTTTGTAACCTGCGTCGGCCATCCACCGGCAAGCATTCTCCATTGTATCAAACGGCGCGTCGCCCATAAACTGGGCCAGGAAAATGGCTGGGCCTTGCATGGTTTTCATGCGCTGATCTCCGTCCAGGCTGAGTGTGAATTGCTGCTCTCGACGAGCGCTTCGATAAAGGCCATGCCGCGCACAGCCGCGTCGACACCGGTCGTCACATCGCGGCCATCTTTCAGCGCTTTGGCAAAGTCCAGATACACATTGGCGAAGGCCTCGATATAGCCCTCCGGGTGTCCGGGTGGTGTGCGGAACCCTTCGCCGGCGGACTCCGGCAAATAGCCTTGCGCGGCGCGCAGCGTTTCCGTCGGTCGATCAACATAGGTTCGGATGAGGGAGTTCGGCTCTTCCTGATGCCATTCCAGGCCGCCTGTCTCGCCATAGACGCGGATCGACAGCGAGTTCTCGCACCCGACGCAGACCTGGCTGGCGCTCAGCACGCCTTTGACGCCGTCTTCCATGCGGAACAGCGCGGAGCCATCATCATCCAGTCTGCGCCCATCGACAAAGATGGAAAGATCCGCCGCCACATGCGTCATGATCTTGCCGGTGACAAATTCTGCCAGATTGTGCGCGTGGGTCCCGATATCGCCCATACAGCCGGAAATCCCAGAGCGTGCAGGGTCAGTGCGCCAATCGGCTTGCTTGTTTTCGACCTCTCCGGCGAGCCAGCCCTGGATATATTCGACAAACACTTTGCGGACAGCGCCAATCCCGCCCTCGTCGATGATGGATCTGGCGACGCCAACCAGTGGATAGCCAAGATAGGTGTGCGTCAGTCCGTACGCCTTGCCGGTCGCTTTCACGATATCGCGCAAGGCAACGGCTTCGGCCAAATCAAGCGTCGCGGGTTTGTCAGACAGGACATGAAAGCCGGCTTCCAAGGCGGCTTTCGCCACTGGGAAGTGAACATGGTTGGGCGTCACAATGGCAACGAAGTCCATTCGTTCACCTTCCGGCAGCGCGGCTTCCGCCTGCATCATTTCCGCATAGTCTGCGTAGCATCGCGCTGGATCCAGGCCGAGTTGCTGGCCCGTCGCTTTACAGTTTTCAGGATCTCGAGAGAACGCGCCTGCCACCAGATCAATCTGGCCATCCAGGCGTGCTGCAAGTCTGTGCACATCGCCGATAAACGCGCCCTGGCCGCCCCCGACCATGCCCATACGGAGCCTTGGTTCCGTCACGTTTGAGCCTCCCAACTCATATTTTGTGATTATTTATGATAGCGCTATCATTATGTCTTTGAGGGCGCAAGACACGTTTCAAAATTTAACCGACGAGTGAAATTGGCAGCGTTGTCAAAAATTCTGGACAGAGCTTTTCTTGACCGCTAGGCCTGTCGACCAAACAGGCGGCTAAGACCAAACATGGCAGCGCTGCCGGACGTCCGGGGAGGAATTGGACAGCATGGCTCATTGGCTTTCGAGACTCGCTTTTTCTAGCTTGTTGATCGGCGTTTCCGCTTGCGCGGCACCTACGCCAGAGGCGTCCGAACCAGACGCACCCACAGAGGAAGCAAGCGTTGAGACGCCGAACCAATCGATCATTGGCTCGGTCGACTTCAGGTCCCCTGCTCTGCAAGAGATTGTTGCGCCGGACGCACAAATCGAAGTGCTCGCGGAGGGCTTCACATGGCCAGAAGGTCCGGTCTGGGTGGAAGACGAGCAAGCCGTCTATTTCAATGACGTCCCGGAAAACAAAATGTATCGCTGGAGCGCAGAGACTGGCGGCGAACTCTTCCTGACGCCATCTGGCGGCGCCACGCCTGAAACGGCGCCGACCATGCGTGAGCCAGGTGCCAATGGCATCATCGAATGGATCGGTGCCCCGGGCAAACTGTTGCTCGCCGATCATGGCGCACGCGGCCTGTCCGTCCTCGATCCAGAGACCCTGACCCGCGATACATTTGTGTCCTCGTTCGAAGGCCAGTCCTTGAACAGCCCGAATGACATTGTCGCCCGCAGCGACGGAGCGCTGTTCTTTACCGATCCGCCTTATGGCCTGCGCGGCCTGAATGATGCGGCGGAAAAAGAACTCGCGCACAATGGCGTCTATCTTTATCAGGCCGATACCCCGCTCAAGCTGGTGATTGACGATTTGAGCTTTCCGAATGGCATCGGCCTGTCACCCGATGAAAGCACGCTCTATGTTGCTGTTTCAGACCCGAACAATGCCGTGGTCATGGCTTATGACCTGGATGCTGACGGCAATGCCAGCAATAGCCGGGTCTTCTTCGATGCTGGCCCGGAATTGAGGGATGGAGGCGGTCTGCCCGATGGCATGGTCATCGCCGATAATGGCACCATCTTCGCCACGGGTCCGGAAGGTGTCTATGTCCTGGCTCCCGACACCGGCGAAGTGCTGGGCGTCATATCCACGGGCATGCCGACCTCGAACTGCACACTGAACGATGATGAGACCTATCTCTACATGACCTCGTCCTCGGTCATGGCGCGCATCCCGGTTCAGCTGAACTAACGCCATGTCTCCGACCGATCCAATCTATATCGTCTTGACGCTGATCGCTGCTGTTGGCGGCCTGTTATTGCTCGTCATCCGCGCCAAAGTACCGGCTTTCTTTGCGCTCATTCTGGTATCGCTTGTCGCCGGTCTGGCCCTTGGCCTGTCACCGGTCGCGGTGCTCGACTCCGTCCAGAACGGGATGGCAGGTGTGCTGGGCTTCATTGCCGTCGTGGTTGGTCTTGGGGCGATCCTCGGCGCCATTCTGGAACATTCCGGCGGGGTTCAATCCCTGTCAGATCGCCTCGCCACGGGTTCGGTCAAAAATGTGCCAATCAAGATGAGCTTTCTAGGTCTGATGGTCGCCATTCCCGTCTTCTTCGATGTGGCTCTGGTCATTCTGATGCCGATGATCCGGCGGTTGGCGCAAACGATCCGGCGCAACGCGCTTTATGTTGCCGCGCCCCTTCTGGCCGGTCTCGCCGCGGCGCACGCCTTTGTTCCTCCCACGCCCGGTCCCATCGCGGTCGCCGCTCTGCTGGACGCCGACCTTGGCCTGGTCATCCTGGCCGGCATTGTCGCGGCCATTCCTGCGATCCTGGTCGGCGGCGTCTGGTTCGCCCGACGCCAATATGACGAGCCTCTGCCAGAGACCGAGGCGCCGTCCGAAACACTGAGCGTCAGGACTGGCTCCGGGCTCAATTTCTATGCCGCTCTGGCGGCGCTCGCCTTCCCGATTGTGCTGGTTGCCAGCGGCACAGTGGTGAAGATGACCATGGGCGATGCGGCACCGGCGGCCCTGCTCTTCATCTCCCACCCGTTCGTTGCACTGCTCCTCACAGTCGGTCTGTACTACATGTTCGCTGCCACGGTATTGGACATGTCGGCCGCGCGCCTGAATACCGCTTCAATGAAATCGCTCGAACCGGCCGGCGCCGTGGTGCTCGTCACGGGTGCTGGCGGGGCCTTCAAACAAGTCCTGATCGACTCGCAAGCTGGCGCTCGGATCGCAGAACTGGCCGCCTCTGCAAATGTCTCGGTTCTGGTCTTTGCGTTTATGATCGCGGCCTTGGTTCGTGTCGTCCAGGGATCCGCCACGGTCGCCATGATCACGGCCGCCGGTTTCACCGCACCGTTACTGGAAGTCGCGGGCCTGTCCGATTTTGACCGGGCCCTCACCGTGATTTCGATCGCGGCCGGGGCGACCGTCCTGTCGCACGTCAATGATTCCGGCTTTTGGCTGGTCAGCAAATATCTAAATCTGTCCGTCAACGAGACCCTTAAATCATGGACAATCGTCTCGACTTTGGTGGGCGGAATCGGGTTTTTGTCGGCGCTGGGTCTATCTTTCATACTTTAGCTTTCGTTCACGATCCGCATTTCGACGAGTCTAGACCCCAAAATAGCCGCAACTTGGACCGAGCTTTGCACGGTTTGTTACCCTACGTGCTGAATAAGACCCGGAATGACTCGTCTGCTGCCCCTCTGCGCCATTGCGACATGCGCCATCATCCAGCCTGCCTGGGCGGCGGAAGTGCGCGTAAACAGCGAGACGGCGGATGCCGGTCTCTTGTCAGATCTGCGACGCGAATTACGCACATCGGAGTCGACGGAAACCATTTTTGAAGCCCGTCGTCAGGCTCGAAACGCGGCTCAGAAAGCGGAAAACTATCTCAACTCTCGCGGCTATTTCGCCCCTGAGATTGCCTATGCTGTCGATGCAGGACCACCGCCTGTCGGACAGGTCCAGATCGAGCCGGGCCCGCAATTCACACTGGCCAGCATCGAGATCGATACCGGAGCTCAGACTCTGTCAGCAACCGCCACCTCCGCCATGGCCACGGTCCGCACTCTGAAAGCGGGCGATGTCGCCCGACCAGACGCCATCGTGGCCGAGCAAGCCGCCCTGGTCGCCGCCTTGAAACAAGCTGGATACGCGACGGCGCGGGCCGAAGACCGCACAGTCATCGGGGATCGCGATGCCGGAACATTGGAGGTTACCTATCGGATTGTTCCTGGCGCCCGCATCTTGTTGGGTGACGTTATCTATCCAAGTGACACGCGAACCCGGCGGGACTATCTCAACCGTCTGATCCCCTTCGACGAGAATGAGATCTACGCCCCGCAAAAGCTCGCGACGTTAAATCGGCGCCTGAACGCGACCCGCAATTATCGCTTTGCCAGTGTTCAACTCGCGGACACCGCCAAACGGACAACGCCAGACGGCGACGAAGTTCGCGATGTCATGGTGCAGCTGGAGGAACGCGCACGCTACACGCTGTCTACGGGTACAAGTTTCTCGACCAGCGAAGGACCGGGTCTCGCAGCAAGTCTGACCCGGCGAAACGCCACACGCCGCGGCGATACACTCACTGGCGCAATGACGCTGGCGACGCTGGAACGGTCTTTTTCAGTGGACTGGCGAATCCCCAATGTCACGGGCTTCGACCGAACGCTGGTCTTGTCATCCGAAATTGGCCGGGACGAAACCGATGCGTTCGATCGTGAAGCGATCACCGTGACCGGCGCTTTTGAAGTGCGCCGATCCAGACATTTAACGTTCGCCCTCGGCGCGGGCAGTGAGTTTACCCGCGAGGAAGACGCGTTCGAACAACGTGACCAGCAAATTCTCAGCACCTCACTCGGCGTCCGGCTCGATTATGCCGATGATCCACTGGATGCGACAGAAGGCTGGCGCGTCGATGCACGCGGAGAGCCAGGCGTCGTGATCGGGGACCGCGAGGCACAATATTTCTCGCTCAACGGTCAGATCAGTGCGTACCAAGCTCTCGATCAGAACAATCGCATTGTTGCTGCCACACGAGTCCGCAGCGGATTTGTATTTGGCGCCGCGCTTTCAGACCTGCCGGTCAGCCGGCGTTTCTTTGCCGGCGGTGGCGGCAGTGCGCGCGGGTTCGAGTATCAATCGGTCGGCCCGGAAGATGTCGATGGCACGCCGACTGGCGGACGCGGCCTGCTGGAAGTGTCTGGCGAGTTGCGCTGGCGCCGGGACGGCCCACTGGGCTTTGTCGCATTCCTGGATGGCGCCAATGTGAGCGCCAATCAGGGCGTTGATTTTGAAGATATCAGATACTCTGCCGGCCTCGGTATTCGCTATGACACCTTGATTGGCCCGATCCGGTTCGACATCGCGACGCCGATCGATCCCGATGACGGGGACGATCCGGTCCAGGTCTATGTCAGCGTCGGGCAAGCGTTCTAATGGTAATCAACTGGTCTTCTGCTCGCCTGTGGCGTCGCATCGTGATTGCCGCGGTGATCGCACTTGTCCTGGCGGTGATTCTGTTGCGCCTTTTCGCGATGACCCCGATGGCGCGCAGTATGGTCGAGTCTCGCCTCGAAGCCATGACCATCCGTGGACAGACCATCGAACTTGAAGGCCTTGAAGGGGATTTGCTGGGTCGGCTGACGGTCGAAAATGTGAGAATTCGCGACGTTGATGGAATTTGGCTGGATGCAGATGAGATCGAATTGAGCTGGGCTCCAGTCGCATACCTGTCTCGACATCTGAAAATAAGAAATGTCTCAGCCGAGGCGTTGACCCTGGCGCGTCGCCCTCGTCTCGCTCCGAGCTCCGGCGGCGGAGCTGGACCAGATCGGATCACATTGGAGGCGCTTGACGTTGAGACTGTGTCTCTGGAAGACGGTGTTGCCGGTCCGGCGCAGACATATGCATTGACCGGAAGTTTGCGCACGGAGCGCCAAACTGGCGGATTTGACCTCAACCTTTCGCCCAAAGCGCCCGGCGGCGATCGCATTCAAGCCGCACTCGATTGGGGGGGCGATATCCCCCTGCGCGGACGTATGGAGATTTCCGGCGCACCGTCCGGATTGATCGCAACTCTGATTCAGGCGCCGGCAGGCGACCGGATTTCCGCAGAATTGATTGCCGAGGGCACACTGCTGGAATGGACTCTGGTCGCGAAAGGCCAGGTCGGAGATGAGCCCGCTCTGGCGCTGAACCTGAGTCGAGCCGCCCGCCGCTATACAGCCGACGGAAGCATCGCTTTGGATGCGCTCGGCGTGTTCGCGCCGCTACAATCACGCCTCGGCGACAGTATGAGTTTTACCGGCTCGATCGACGGCAATCGCGATATGCGCGCAACGCTGGAGGCCGACACATTGAGCGGTCGCGCAACCGGCCAACTGTCATGGCGCTCCGATGGCATTCAGATCGAAAACCTCAACAGCCAGATCTCCAGAGCCAATGCCGAGGCGATCACGGGCTTGGCAGGATTGGACCTGCCCGAACTCGCGCTGCTCGGCACTCTGAGCTTATCTCGACAGGAGCAGGTTTTCCAGGGCCGCACATCCGTCGCACGCCTTGCCTATGACGGGTATTCCGGCCTCGAACTCGAAACCGATGGCCTGGTCACGTTGACGGGGTCCGTGCTCGATATTGACGCAGAGATCTCAGCGTCACGTGTGACCGGCCTTCCTGACAGCCTGGCCGCCCTGACATCCGGCCCTGTGAACGTGAACGTGATCGCGAGATATGATCGCAGCATTCCACAAGTCCAGATCGCCCAAAGCGAATTCCAGACCGGCGCATCACAGGGGACGATGACCGGCACCTTCACGCCTCGGGGCGACGTCGCACTCGCCGGAACGGTCTCGACCCGTGCGCTTGATTACATTTCCAATCTCAACGGTTCATGGTCCCTCACCGGCCCGCACCTGGAAGATGTACAGCTCAAATTTGACGGACAGCTGGACGCGGCGCGGGACTCTGAGTGGCTGACCGCCATTGTCGGCCACAGCGCAGAAATCAACTTGATGGTCAGGCGTGACGCGAGCGCCTTGAATCTGACTTCGGCCTCCCTCCGAACCGCTGCGCTGAACGCAACAGCATCAGGACAGTTGCAGGATGGGCGCGTTTCTGGTCAGAGCCAGATACAGTCGGCAGTCCTGTCGACGGACACCGCGGCGCTTCGCTCCGGCCTCGCCAATCTCTCCATCTCCGGCCCGATTGCCTCACCAGAGATCGATCTGACGGCGGAGATTGAGGCACTCACCTATGCCGGGCAGACTTTCACAGATCTCCGGATCGTTTCAGGCGCGAGCCTGGGTGAAACCAATACACTGTCAGCAACCGCATCGGCACAATATCTGGACCAGCCGATCACTCTTGAGGCCTCGGGACGCGGCAACTCTGAGACCATCATTGTCGACCGTTTACAGGCGAACTGGGACACGCTCGCGGCGCAGGGTACTGGCCGTTTGAGCCTGCAATCCCCGCAAGCCTCTGAACTCGAGGTCGCGATCAACGGGCGCGTGGCAAACCTTGGCGCAATCGAAGCCGATCTGACCTATGAAGGCGAGCAACTCGCGGGCAATGTCTCCCTTAACCAGGCTGCTTTCGGAGGCGTGGACATCGATCAGGCCTCCGCCAACCTGTCAGGGAACTGGCCACGCTTCACGGGCGAAATGGCTTATGCCGCTCGGCTGGAAACCCCGGGTGGGCGACAGACGATAAAGGGCATGCACGGACTGCACGCCAATCTGGTGACGCGACAGCTTGAACTGGACGGTGCGGCGACATTTGCCAATCAGACCATCGCTTTCGCATCCCCTCTAGTGGTCAGTCTGGGCGACGGTTTCGAGGCCACGGGTCAAGCCTTGGCCTTTGGCGGGCAGATCGATCTCGCGCTGAAGCCATTGCTCACCGAGGCCTCAACCGTGCGCATTTCAAATGTTTCAGTACAATCTCTCGGTCCGCTCTTGAACCGACCCGCTTTGCTGGGTCGACTGGACGCCGATGCCTCAATTGCCCTGGTTGATGGTGGGCTCTCGGGTTCCGCATCCGGCACCATATCGGGATTGACCCGCGGCGTCTCAAACGCGCCGGCAACCGATCTTGTCCTCGATGCCGCGATTGTGTCGAATACTTTATCGGCCACGATGCGAACAGAAGACGGAGATCAGGCACTCGAC
>JBCCCT010000032.1:0-22827 GCA_039033355.1 Pseudomonadota bacterium
CTCCAGAATCGAATTCGTAAACGACCTGTTAACCCTTTGCGGCGATTCATTAACGCATGAGAAAGCACATCCTTCCCCGCCTGAAAGCGCTGTTCACCGCAGCTTGTGCAACCCTCTACACAAGGCAGGCTCGGCCGACTACGCCGAAATTCAGCCTTGAACCAGAGACACGACATTTACCCGGTGCGGAAGATGTCTGGTTGTTCGATTCTGAGGCGGCGATCGAAGGCGCACGCAAGAAGCTTTCAAACGAAATGAACGGACTGGCCGAGAGCTTGTCGGATCTGCGCGAGGCCCTGGCCTTGATCCATGGCGAGACCCCGTTCCCGGTTGAAGCAACGACGCTGGCACCATGCGCTGTGCTTCACCATGACGAGATGCTGTTTGATGGCGAAGCGGATGCGCCATTCCTTCCAGCCCAGGAAGAAATCAGCGGTGGCGAGGGCGTCTTCCTGTTCGATGACGCACCAAGCTTCGAAGACGAGATCTTCGCAGAACGCGAACAACACGCAGCATAATGACCTAACGGAGAGAGTTCCCGGCTATGGCCGACGGATACGGACATTTAGGCGATTCCGCCGACACTCTGACCCTTTCTACCCCGGCACAGAAACAGTGCCGGGTTATCGTTGTGGGGAATGAAAAAGGCGGCGCCGGCAAATCGACCGTGTCGATTCACCTGGCCATTGCCCTCATGCGGATGGGCTGCAAGGTTGGTGTGATCGATCTCGATGTGCGTCAGCGGACCCTGACCCGGTATCTCGAGAATCGCATGCGCTGGATGCAATCCACTGGCGCCAAACTGCCAATGCCGGAAATCATCCGGGTCGATGCGAGCACCGAACGCGACCTCGATATCGCCGAAAAGGAAGAAACAGAACGCTTCCATACCTCGCTGGAGCGTCTGAAGACGGTTTGCGAACTGATCATAGTCGATGCGCCTGGCGGCGATACCTATCTCTCGCGCATCGCGCATATGAGCGCCGACTCGCTGATCACGCCGCTGAATGATTCCTTTGTCGACTTCGACTTGCTCGGCGATGTGAACCCGCAAACCCTGGAAGTGCTGCGGCCGAGTTTTTACTCGGAAATGGTCTGGCAGTGCCGCAAGAATAAGGCCCGGACATCGCGCCAGCCGATTGACTGGATCGTGATGCGCAACCGCGTCTCGCCGCTTGAGGCGCGCAACAAGCAGAAAGTTGGCGAGGCCCTCGCCAATCTGTCCAAGCGAATCGGATTCCGACTGGCGCCAGGCCTGTCCGAGCGGGTCATCTATCGTGAACTCTTCCCGGCCGGATTGACGCTGCTGGATCTGACCGAAAGCGGGTCAAATGTCTCGTTCACGATGAGCCATGTCGCAGCACGTCAGGAATTACGCGACCTTGTAATCCTGCTGCAATTGCCAGAATTGGCCGGCACCGAGATATCATTCTAGGCGGCGCGCTCACCACTTGAGGCGAGCGACCTTTACCTGCCTCCCCGCATTAGTAGATCAGCACTTTTTCGCGCTGCAATCGTGCAAACCAGGCATAGACCGGGAATTCTTCCTGTCGGTGCTCCAGTCTGGACGGAATGATCAAGGCAGGCCCTCTGAACAAGGCCCCGGGCGGCATTTCGAATACGGTCTTCACCGCGCGATTGAAATTGGCATTTGAAGAGAAGCCCCATTTTTCCGCCACTTCAGTCAGCCGGCCACGATGTATGCCGCCCTCGGCAAGATCCCAGACCGCCGCATAGAGTCGGCGATCCTGAATATAACGGCGTACGCCACCATCGACCTCAAACATCCGATACAGAGTGGCGCGCGACAGATTGAACTTGTCGCAGATCTGAGCCGGCAAGAGGCTGAGATCGCCGAGGTTTTCCTCGATATGGGCGCGTATGAGCGTGTTGCGCGCCCGCCACCATTCAACCCGATCCGACGACGGATGGCGCTGACTGGACAAGATCGAATTGGTTAGGTGCAGCAGCGTGTTGGCATCGAATAGACGTTCATCACCGAATTCATCTTCTGGTTTGAAAAAGTGGTGAAGCTCCGTCGTGAGCATTTTCCCTTGCATAGAGTCAGTTGGAACCAGGGCGGGTTCGACACGATCCGACTGAGAAAATCCCAATAGCTCTCGCGGTATGAATATCATTTCGCCAACCGCCTGCTGATAGCTCGCCTTGAAGGTCTGGCTGAGATCAATGATTGAGATATAGCCCGGACGTTGGACGAAGGATCGCGTCTCATAATCCATCGCGATCGCCCCGGACGACACATTTTGTATAGCCAGCGCCCCGTTCGGCGTAAGCGCCAGTCGCTTGCTTCGCTGAACCAATTGACACCCGGTCGCGAACTGTGCGCCGGCCAATCGGCCATGTACGAATCCGCGCCAATGACTTGTGCCATCTTCATTGCGTGGATGCAGCGCATGCATTTCAGCGACGGGCGACCAGACGGCGGCCCAATCTGGAATGGAGAGAGGGGTCAGACGCCGATTCGTGTCCGTCGGAAGCCCTTGCGAAAGCGGTGATAAAGCGTTCGTTTGCATGCCGAGCAACTTAGGATGATTTGAACGGCTAGAAATTCTCGTTCCGTCTCAAACTTGGGGTAATTCCAAGTATATGATGCCCCCATACTGAAAAATAAAAATATCGAGATTGGTTTTTTGAGACGTGGAGGTAATGATCAAGACGACACTCTTTCATATAAACAATTTGTACGATGATTATTCAATAGTTGTTGTACATGTGAATAGCTCTTAACTTCCTTTTGGTTGCAACTACTAACGTCCCCTAGTACTCACGCAATCAATTGGCGCGCCTTGGTCGTTTAACGCAGTCGGCCAAGGCGCATTTTTTTGGGCTGGATTTCGATCAATTCGAACGCTGAAGGATCGCCCAAGCGAAAGGCACCGACCAAAGGGCCAGACGCAAGGCAAGTGAATGCCTTGTGGATGCCTCGCGAAGACGCGCGCACCGTTCCGCGCCACTCACCTCCAATCGATCAAATTCGGACCATCATCGCGTGGGCAGAACGTCCGCATGCGCGATCTGAGTCATCGGCGACGTCGGGAGCTCGCGCTTCAAGGGCTTCCTGAGCAGGGCGCCGGGAGATGCACCGAAGACATGTTGGACAGAGCGATTGAAATTTGACGGGGATGAAAACCCCCAGCGTTTTGCGGCGAGCTGGATTTTGCCACGTCGAGACGGCGCGTCAGCGATTTCGAGCAGGGCTCTGAACAGGCGCCGATTGACAATATAGTTGCGTACGCCGCCTTGCGGCTCGAACAGGCGATAGAGAGTCGCGCGAGACAGGCCAAATTCCGGCAAGAGCGTTTCCGCGCTCAGGTCGAGGCGTCCCAGATTGAGTTCGATGAAGTGCAAGATCTGACGCAACTGAGACTGCCGCGCCGCGCGGCGCGGGCTGAGTCCCCTTTGGGGCATCAGCAGGATCGCGCGCACCATGGTCAAAAGCCGCTGCATCAGACCGAACGAGAAGATTGACGTCCCTCCGCGCGAGGCCTTGAACGCTTCCTGCATGATGTTTCGCATGTCCTGAACCGCAGGGTCATCGCGCTGGAGAATGCGAAGATCCGGCACCTGCCCCATTTCCAATCCCAACATTTGACGGGGCACCAGAACCGCCTCGAACCTGGATGGGCAACGCAAAGCCTCGAATCGAGAGTCCAGATCACGAAGGACCAGGTCCCCCGCCTGCACGCTGAACGCTGTATCATTCATCATGCCGGTCAAACAGCCGGCCTCATAGCGCGTGATCAGAACGAAGCCGGGCGTGTCAGAGAGGTTCACGTGTGATCGCCGCAGCAAATGCCCACCACACGCCCCGCCAAACAGACCAATGGCCCCTACTCTGGTGACGCTGATATCATTTTCAGCCTGCATTCGGGCGCTGTTCAGGGGCTGGATGCTGCAAAAGGGCGCGGACACTCTTTGCCAGGCTTCCAGGTCTCCGTTCGCCAGCACGGATTGAATGGGAATCACATTGTGGTGCAGCGGGTCCTGCACTGGTTCAGATCGTTCAAACACCAAGCCAACCTCAACGTCGCGACCCCTTCAAAATCTGACACTAACAAAGTCAAAATGATATTCAATACAATTATTTAGAATTCTAATATTATCATAAATTGATAAGTATGCATTTTGACTTCAGGTTGATTATTTTCATACACCGATTACAGATTCATTATTTCTCGGACGCGTATCCTTTTATTGGGAATTTCACCGCAAGCTGGCGAGATAGATCGACCAGGCCTTGAATTCTGCCGCCCGCCCTGTTACGCGGCTCGCCATGCGCAAGACGACAGCTCTCTTCCAGCAACAAACCCGCTTCTTATCAGTGGCGGATGTTTGCGCATGCTCGTCGGGTCAGATCTAACGCAACAGATCCCCTGAATTGCCAACCTCGCCATAACCGGCGGGGTTTTCTTTTGAAGGTCCGCCGGACACGATCAAAGGAAAACCGATCATGTTCACCACTGACACACACATAGACCTGACCGCGCGTCGATTCATCGACCGCACCCTGCCCAAACCGGACTGGACACATGAGGCCCATTTTGCCGTCGCTCTGTATTTGCTGAAGCGAGAGGGTGTGGCGGCATTCGGGATCATGCCCGGGCTGATCCGCGCCTATAATGAAGCCACAGGTGTCGAGAATAGCGACACTGAAGGCTATCATGACACGATTACGCGGGCTTCCCTTATGGCCGCGGACCATTGCGCCAAAGCTCACCCGGAGGGCACGGCGCTGCATCTTGTGCTCGCTGATCTGATGCGCAGCAAATATGGCCGCTCAGGCTGGCTGCTCGAACACTGGACCAAAGCATGTCTGTTTTCGGTTGCGGCCCGTCGATCCTGGGTCGCGCCAGATCTAAAACCGCTCGCCTTTGAACAGGATGCTGACGGCTCAGCGATCGCCTAGCCGCGGTCGACGTCGAGCCCCATCCAGTCCTTGCTCGGCAAATCGTAAATCATGTCCATGACCTCGAATTGCACGCCGACCGGCTTGCGTGAGTTGGAGTTCCAGAGCGCGACGACGCCGGACTGACGCTCTGGATCAAACAGGATCAGTGACCGGTATCCATCGACCGCGCCGCGATGGCCGACGACCCGATAGCCCGGCTGGCCATATTTATAGACGCGCCAGCCAAGCGCATATCTGGCGTCGCGCAAGTGGCCGCCATAGCGCCGGCTCATGCTCGACTGCTCCCGCCGCGTATAGATCCGCGGCGTGTGCAGATCGGTCAGCGTATCATCGGACAGGATGTCTGTTTCCAATCCCATCTGGGCCTGGGCAAAGCGGGCAAGATCGAGAATGGAGCCATTCGCACCCCCCGCCGCTGGCACGCGATAATAAGACCGTTTGAGCGGGCGCCGCACAGGGCGCGCATCGGCGCGGCGTTTGCGATATGGCTCGGCCCAGGAAAAGGAATTGGTCAGGGCTTCCAGCCCATAACTCGCATCCCGCATGCCGAGGGGTTCGAATAGTTCGATCCGAACGACCTCTTCGAAGGGAATGCCGCGCACCGAGGCCACGACTTCGGAAACCGCATCAAAGGCAACGTTCTGATAGGTGTGGCAATCGCCGACCGGACAGGTGCGCTTCAGCTTTCCGAGCAGTTTGCGGATATCGGCCGGGTCGCCGCCATCCTCCAGGCGCGTATCATAGGCATTCGGGACGATCCCGATCTTGTGAGACAGCAAGTCTTCCAGCGTACCGACCTTTTCACCGCCGAGCGGCAAACGCAGGGAAGTATTGAATTTGGAGATGGTATCCGAGAGAGACAGCGCGCCGTCCGCTGCCAGAATTCCTATCGTGGTGGAGGCAACGCCTTTTGACAGGGAGGCCCAGCGGAACACCGTATCCTTGGTCACGGGCGAGCCGTTCAAACGGGTCTCGCCATAGCCTTCCGCAAAGGTGATCTCGCCGTCTTCGATCACGGCAACAGCCAGACCAACAATTTCGACCTGTTCTGATAACCGGGTCAGGCGTTCATCCAATTCCTGGTAATCGACCGGTGCGGCGGCGGCGGTCATCCCCCCGGCCAGCATCAATATCGCGAACAATCCTATCCAGCGCAGTCCGAACATGGGGGCTCCTCAAAGGCGAAACTCAATTTGACTTAGAGCCCTCATCTCCTTCGGCATCAACACTGCCGGCCCCGAAAACGCGACCATTCAGAACCGGCAAAGCGGCGCCGTCCGGATCAATTGGTGGCTGCACATCACTGAAGGTCAGACGCAGATTCACCTCCGGCGCATCCTCGCTCGGTTCGAAACTCTTATAGGCGGCCTCGATCAGATCTGTGACATGCTGATCGCGAGACCGCGCAGTCGAGCCGCCAAACATGATCGCGACAACGCGGCGACCGCGTCGCTTGGAACTCGCCATCAGATTAAAGCCGGATGCGCGCGTATATCCGGTCTTGATTCCATCAACGCCCGCGACACTGCCGATCAGACGATTGTGGTTCTTGTAAGTGGCGCGGCCCCAGGAAAATTTCTTGTTGGAGAAATAGCCATAATAGTCAGCATGATCTTCCAGCAGGCGTTCCGCCAGCACGGCCATATCGCGAGCCGTCGAAAGCTGCTGCGTATTGGGCAGACCGGACGCGTTCTTGAACGTCGTATTCTCCATACCCATGGCGCGAGCCTTGGCCGTCATCAGGGTTGCAAATCGTTCTTCCGAGCCGCCCAGGCGTTCCGCGACCACGACCGCCACGTCATTGGCGGATTTGGTGATCAGGGCATTGATCGCATCCTTGGTCGTGATCGTTGAACCGGCCCGCAGGCGCAAGGATGAGGGTGGCTGTTTGGCGGCATTGCGCGACACAGGCAGCGAGTCATACAGACGAACCTCGCCCGCTTTCATTGCATCAAACAACATATAAAGCGTCATCGCCTTGGTCAGCGAAGCCGGATAGCGCGGGGCATCCGCATGCCGGGCATGCAGGACCTGATCGCGCTCAAGATCGATGACAATGGAGGCGTACTTTTCGGCGCTCGCATTTGGCGCAACTCCAAGCGTTGTCATGGCGGCTGCTGCGAGTGCAGACTTCAAGAATAACGCTCGGGCTTTAACGGCCATGCAGGGCTCCTTCGCTCAGGTCTGCCCCGGTGACCCGAGGAAACTCTAGGATCGATTCATAAGGTTATCTAGTGGTAAATGCACATGGCCTTTTTGTTAGGATTCAGCGGCCAATCCTTACCCAAGCGTGAACCCCGAAAATTAGTTTTGTGCGGTGCACAATTTTTTGTTGCAATCGCTCAATCGTGACGTATATTCCCTAACGTAACCTAACCTAACTGGATAGAGATCATGACGGCAGCTGCTTCCCCTTTCACCTTCCCCTTCAGCGCATTTAACACGGACGCGTTTTCAGGCTTCTTCCCGGATACGGATTCCGTCGGCTCACTCGCCCGCGGTGCCATGGAAGCGTCAACCGCCAGCACCCGCGCCTCCGTCAAAGGCATGCAGGAAGCCAGTCAGGCCATGATGGCCCACATGAAGCAGCAAATGACCCTGTCGGTTGAAACCGGCAAGAAACTGGCAGAAGCTGAGTCTCTCGAAGATGCGATGGGCATCCAGACCAAATATTTGAAATCGGCATTCGAGAACAATCTCAAAGGCTTCAACGAGCTTTCCGAAGTGTACACTGAGACGCTGCGCGACGCGTTTGCGCCTCTGGCCAAGCAGGCCAAGAAAGCGTCCAAGAGCGCGAAAACCGCTTAAACGACTCTTTTCAGAATCTCAGGAGAGCCGGGCAGCCCTGCCCGGTTTTTCTATTCTACCCCTGACAAATCAGGCGAGTCCGGGCAGACTTGGCTGATGACCGACTTTATCAATTTTAAATCGCTTAAGCGCCCGCCCAAACCGAATACGTGTCTGGCGGCGCCGGACCATCATTGCCTCGCCGCAGAGCCTGACTTTGCCCCGCCTGACTTTGCCATGACCGGGCGCGGCTTGTTCTCGAAACTGAGTGAGATCATCGCCGCTGATCGCAGTTTCGGAAAGGTCAGCGCGGATGCTGAAACGCTCCGGCTGAAATTTGTCGCAACCACGGGATTGATGCGGTTCAAGGATGATGTCGATGTGGAAATCATTCCGCTCGATGAAGGCCGTTCAACCCTGGCTATCTATTCACGATCTCGCCTTGGTTATTCCGATCTCGGCGCCAATCAAAAGCGGGTCACAAAATTAATTGGCAAACTGACTACAAATTGATCATTTTCCGGCTTGATCCCCGGGCTCCGCAGCGTCAGTCTACACATTCAGAAAGGAACGCTTATCTTCTAGCTCATGTCTATCAGAATTGACCGCATAAAGCTTTCAGACCCGAATGAACCGCAAGGCCCGATCGGCCCTGGTGGGGATGATGATGGCGGTCTTGGAATCGCAACGAAAACAAGGGTTCGGACCAAGAAGCCGAGCATGTATCGCGTGCTGATCCTGAATGATGACTACACGCCAATGGAGTTTGTCGTTCTGATTCTGGAGCGGTTCTTCAACAAGAGCCGGGAACAGGCGACTCGGATTATGTTGCATGTTCACCAGAAAGGCGTCGGTGTGTGCGGCGTCTATACTTATGAGGTGGCGGAGACCAAGGTTGCGCAAGTCATGGACATGGCGCGCCGCAATGAACACCCGCTGCAATGTACGATGGAAAAAGAAGACTAGGAGAAAACAAAAATGCCAGGCTTAACCCCTAGTCTCGAATCCGCCCTCGAACGCGCCCTTACAGCTGCTGGTGAGCGTCAGCATGAATATGCGACGCTGGAACACTTGCTGCTGGCTCTGACCGAGGATGATGACGCCGTTGAAGTCATGTCCGCCTGCAAGGTGAACATTCCTGACCTGAAACAGGCGCTGGAGCAATATATTGATGAAGACCTGTCCAGCCTGATCACGGACAATCCGTCCGGCCGCGTTCAGCCGACCGCAGCGTTTCAACGTGTGGTGCAACGTGCCGTGTTGCACGTCGAGAGCTCCGGCCGCGATGAAGTGTCAGGCGCCAATATTCTGATCTCGATCTTTTCCGAGCGCGAAAGCCACGCGACTTACTTCCTGCAGGAACAGGATATGACCCGCTATGATGCGGTCAATTATGTCAGTCATGGCGTCTCGAAAGTGCCCGGGCAGAACCGTCCGAGCACGCCGCGCGGCGCCGAAGCCGAGGAAGCGCCGCCAAACGCGCCGCAAAGCGAGGCGCTGGATGCCTATTGCGTCAATCTCAATGAGAAAGCCAAGCAAGGCAAAATCGATCCGCTGATCGGGCGCCAGCTTGAGATTGAGCGCTGTATTGAAGTGCTCTGCCGCCGGTCCAAGAACAATCCGATCCTGGTCGGTGACCCGGGCGTCGGCAAGACCGCGATCGCTGAAGGGCTTGCCCGCATGATCGTGAATAATGAAGTGCCGGAAATTCTCGATGACGCCGTCATCTGGGCGCTGGATATGGGCGCCTTGCTCGCCGGCACGCGCTATCGCGGTGACTTTGAAGAACGTTTGAAAGCGGTGATGAAGGAAATTGGCGAACAGGAAAAAGGCATCCTGTTCATTGATGAGATCCACACCATTATCGGCGCCGGGGCGACCTCTGGCGGCGCGATGGATGCGTCCAACCTGCTCAAGCCGGCGCTGCAGAATGGCGAAGTTCGCTGCATGGGTTCGACGACGTTCAAAGAGTATAAGCAGCATTTCGAAAAAGACCGCGCCCTGTCACGCCGGTTCCGCAAGATTGATGTGGTGGAACCGAATGTCGAAGATGCGGTGAAAATTCTCACCGGTCTGAAATCGACCTTCGAAGACTTTCACGGCCTGCGCTACACCAATGACGCGATCCGCGCCGCGGTGGAACTGTCGGCGCGCTACATGACCGACCGCAAGCTGCCGGACAAGGCCATCGACGTGATCGATGAAGCGGGCGCGACCCAGTGGCTGGTACCGGAAAACAAACGTCGCAAGACGATCGGGGTGAAAGAGGTTGAGGCGATCGTCGCCAAGATCGCCCGCATTCCCCCCAAACAGGTGTCGAAAGACGATGCCCAGGCGATCAAGTCGCTGGAAGCGGATCTCAAGCGCGTGGTCTATGGCCAGGACGAGGCGATCGATGCCCTGGCCAGTGCGATCAAGCTGTCGCGCGCCGGCCTACGCGAGCCAAACAAGCCGATCGGCTCTTACCTGTTCACCGGCCCGACCGGCGTCGGCAAGACCGAGGTGACGCGTCAGCTCGCCAATATTCTCGGCGTCGAGCTGCACCGGTTCGACATGTCGGAATATATGGAACGCCATTCCGTCTCTCGTCTGATCGGCGCGCCTCCTGGCTATGTCGGGTATGATGAAGGCGGCTTGCTGACCGATGCCGTGATGCAGCACCCACATTGTGTGGTTCTGCTCGACGAGATCGAGAAAGCGCATCCGGACCTGTTCAACGTCCTGCTGCAGGTCATGGACAATGGCACGCTGACCGATGCGAATGGCCGCAAGGTCGATTTTCGCAATGTCATTCTGGTGATGACCACCAATGCCGGTGCGTCGGATGCCGCGAAGAATTCCATCGGCTTTGGCCGCGGTCGCAAGGATGATGAGCAGGAAGAGGCCCTGAAGCGCCTGTTCACGCCGGAATTCCGCAACCGTCTGGACTCGGTGATCACATTTGGCGGACTGACGCCTGAAATCATCGAGCGCGTGGTCGAGAAATTCGTTCTGCAGCTGGAAATCCAGCTCGCCGATCGCAATGTCACGATCGAGCTGGCCGCCGGCGCCCGCGACTGGCTCGCCAAGCGTGGCTTCGATGCCGAGTTTGGCGCACGGCCCCTGGCCCGCGTCATCTCCGAGCATGTGAAGAAGCCAATGGCCGAGGAATTGCTGTTCGGCAAACTCGCCAAAGGCGGCACTGTGAAGATCGGGCACGACAAGAAGAAGGACGAACTGACCTTCAAATATGTCGAAGACAAACCCGCCAAGCGGAAACCGAAACCCGCTGGCAAAGGCAAGCCTGAAAAGGTCTAGTCCTTTCTCCCAACAAATCAGCGCCCCTCATCCGCCTGCGAGGCAAGATGAGGGGCGCTTTCGTTTGCCCCCTAAACCACCAGCGCAGTGTCCCGCGCCACGGTCAGGTGCGGAACGCCGTCGCTGGTTTTCGCCCAGGAAATCCCCTCGGGCGAAACAAAGGCCGTCACGCGCTGTCGATAGGCGGAGAAACTGTCCCAATCGACAACGTCGACGGGGTCATCAAAGTGCAGGGTCACTTGATACCCGGCGCCGCCTTGCAGCTCGCGGACGCCATGAATGCGTCCCGAAAAGGCACGTTTCAAATAGTGGCCGCTGACGCGCTCCCCGACTTGCCACGCCGCTTCTGGCCGATTGGACAGCCGCGCCGACGCGGTGTTCCAATCGCGAAAGCCCATTTCCCGGGCAACCTGTTCGAGCGCGGCTGACAAAGACAGGGATGCCCCCGGTTCGGCCTTGATCTGACGCGCCCGGGCCTTGGCCTGAACGCGTGTATAAATATGCGAAACCATCGCGAGATTCCTTTCACGAAACCTGTTGGTCTGACAAAGGCGGGGCTCGCATTGCCGCCAGACCAGGTGTGAAATGGTCTGCGATAGAAACCGGTAACCCGGTGAGAGCTTCACCTCGGACCAGAAGTCCAGCGAGCGGCAGGCGTCTCAACCTGCGCGCCGGTTAGCTTATTTCAGTCGCGGACGTCAACCGGAATTCGAGTTGACGAAGGTCAGGCCTTCTCGACTTCATCATCCATGATTTCCATCATCCGGTCGTGAAGTTCGCTTTCCCAGCCTTCGGCGCGCTCGCGAATGCGGGCGACATAAGCATCGTTCTCATGCGCCGGAATGTCGATATCATAGACGTCCGCCACTTCGATCATCGATTGCTGATCCATCTCATGGAAGGCATCCTTCATCCGCTCTGCCGCAGGACGCGGTGTGCCGAGGGCTTCAAACGCCGATCGGCCAATCCGCAGCGAACTGTCATAAGTCTCACGGATAATGTCGCGGCATCCATGCGCCCAGAGCTCATACGTATGGTGACGATCCACGGCCCGGGCAATCACGTGCAGGTTCGGATAATTGCGCGTCGCATAGGACACCAGTTCCGTAATCTGATGCTTGTCATCGATCGTCACGATCAGCAGCTTGGCCTTATCAATGCCCGCCGCATGCAACAGGTCCGGCCGCGTCGCATCGCCGAAATAGGCATGGCTGACGCCATAAGTACGCAGGATGTCGAGCTGTTTGGAACTGTAATCGATGACAGTTGCGGTATGGCCGGCCGTCCGCAGCATGCGATCAACAATCCCGCCAATCCGGCCGCGTCCGGCAATGATAATGCCATTGTCTTCGGTAATCTCGTCGGCTTCCTGCTCCTGGCCCTTGGCGTAAAGCCCGGCCACGATCTGATCATATAGAATGAAGAGCAGCGGGGTGATCAGCATGGAGAGCGCCACGACCAGCAGAAGCAGATCGGAGATCAGCTCCGGCAAAATGCCATTGGTACTGGTAAAGGCCAGAAGGACGAACCCGAACTCCCCGGCCTGCGCGAGGCCGAGCGTGAACAGCCAGCGTTGCGCCCCGCGAATCTTGAACGCGGTGCCGAGAATGAACAGGACCGTCGCTTTCAGAGCCATCAGCCCGAGCGTCATACTGATAACGACTCCGAAATTGGCGGATAGGAGATTGAAATCAATCCCGGCCCCAACCGTGATGAAAAACAGGCCGAGCAGCAATCCGCGGAACGGATCAATGTCGGATTCCAGCTCGTGCTTATACTCTGAATTGGCCAGAACGACCCCGGCCAGGAAAGTCCCGAGCGCCGGCGACAGACCGACCAGCGTCATCAGGAGCGCGATCCCGATCACCATGAGCAGCGCGGTCGCGGTGAACAATTCCCGCAATTTGGCCCCGGCAACAAACCGGAAGATCGGCCGGGTCAGATAGTTTCCGCCCAGAATCACAACCGCAATCGCGCCAACGGTGACCAGCATGGTCTGCCAGCCATTCAGATCTTCAACCAGGCTGAGCCCACCTTCAGCATCCCCGCCCGCAGTCGCCTGCACCACTTCCGGAAAGGCCAGAAGCGGAATGATGGCCAGCATCGGAATGAAGGCAATGTCCTGGAATAACAGGACCGAAAAGCTGGCCTGGCCGCCATCGCTCTTCATCAGCCCCTTCTCATTCAGGGTCTGCAGTACGATTGCGGTTGATGACAGGGCCAGGATCATCCCGATTATGATCGCCGTGTTCCAGGATTGTCCGAACGCCATGGCCACTGACATGACCAGGATCATGGTCAGCAAGACCTGTCCGCCGCCCAAGCCGAGCAAACGATTGCGCATCTGCCAGAGCAGTTTCGGCTCCAGCTCCATGCCGACCAGGAACAGCATCATGACGACGCCGAATTCTGCAAAATGCTGCAGTGACACGACATCCACGCCCAGGACCGCCAATAATGGGCTGATCGCAATGCCGGCGATCAGATAACCGAGCACCGAGCCAAGCTTGAGCCGCGTGGCAATCGGTACGGCGATGATTCCTGCCACCAGAAGAATGAATGCCAATAAGAGAAAGTCAGACATGAAACAGCTCGCAGATTCCTATTCTTCGAAGCCATATAGGAGGGTTTGCCGAGATTGCGAAAGCCGGAATGCGTCCGCGCTTGTTCTCTTTCGCCAGTTTGATGTAAGCTCGCCCCAGTAGAGTCGTGGGAGGTGACGCGTGGTACGGTGGATACTCGGCATTCTTGTCGTTGCAATCGCGGCTGCAATTGCAGCCTGGTTTTGGCTCAATCGCCCCATGGTTATTCGGCATCCGGCTTTCGGAACGGATTGTACGGACCTCGTCTCGGACGCCAATTTGAACAGCAAGGTCGACTGTATCCGCGTTTGGTATGGCACCAATCGCCTGATCCTCACCGACGACGCTACGCGCGACGGCGACACGGTCAATGTCACCGAGGGGCTGGGCGAAAGCGGTGATCGGCTGAGCCTGGGGCGCGCTGATGTCTGGCTCCCCAAGCTGATTGAACAAGGTGGCAGCCGGACCCGTGGCGAAACCCCGCACGTGCAGGGCAGCGCCCCGGATGACGCGAACAAACTGGCGGAATATGTCTTCCTGACCCGGATCACCGCGAATGGGCGTGAGACCTTCGCCACGACGCTGCAAGGCGCGATAGATGGCGACCGCTCGGACTCGGTCCTGCTCTTCATTCATGGCTTCAATGTGCAATTTGACGAGGCTCTGGTCCGCGCGGCGCAACTCTCAAACGATTTATCGCGCGAAAACCGCTTCAATGTCGGTGTGCCCGTCCTCTATAGCTGGCCATCTGCTGGCGCTCTGTCGCTCGAGGATTATCAGGGCGACCGATCCCGATCGATCAGCGCGGCGCCTTATCTGGAGGAGTTTCTGGATATCCTGACCGAGGACATTTCGGTCTCGCGGATCAATATCATCGCCCATTCCATGGGCAATCGCGTCCTGACCCAGGCGCTGGAAGATTATGCCCGCGACTATCTGGAGCGCCATAATCGCGATGACCTGGAGTTCCGCATCATGCTGGTCGCTGCCGATGTCGAGCGGGACATTTTCAATGCCGCCAATGGCGTGTTCGACAATCTCGATGCAAATGTGACCATCTATACGTCTGACACAGATCGGGCGCTGCACATTTCCAGCATCGTCAACACCAATGAGCAAAAGCGCCTCGGCGATACCGACACGAACCGGCCCTATATCCGGCCATCGCAGAATTATCAGACGATTGATGCCACCGCCGTCACAACGGAATTGTTCGGCATTGGCCACAATTACTATTCTGACAATCCCACCATTCTGTGGGACATGATGTGCACGATCCGTGAAACCCCGCCCCAGAATCGGGCGCTGGAAGTCGCGCGGTTCGGCGATTTGCCCAATGGCGATCAGTATTATCGGATCAATTCGACGATCAATCCGAATGCCAGCGAATGTACGCTGCATCGCACCGCCTTCCCGGCTGGCGACGCCCCAATCCCGCCCGCCGTCGAAGTCGAAGTGGATGAGGGGGTTGCCGAGGAAGAGATCGAGATCATGCCGGAAGCGGCACCTGCCCCGCCTCCAAGGTCCATGGCGCCTCCGGCACAAAGCTATGAACCCAATCCAGCCGATGCCTTAAATCCGGTGCTGATCGAGTTCCTGGTTGCCACTTATGATGAGATCGACCTGACGCCGCATTTGAATACGCTCGAGAACGGATTCAATCCAAATCGCCCAATTCAGTCTATTCAAATCCTGGCGGCGTCTGACACGGTTGGAAGTGCAGAAGAGAATCTCGCCCGGACGCAAGCCTATGCCAATGCGATTGCCGCATGGTTCATTGCCCGCGGTGTCGATCCAGGTGTGATCGCAACGCAGGGCCTCGGCGAGACCGAACTTGCCGTGGGTACGCCGGATGAAACGGCAGAGCCGCTCAATCGGCGCGCGGCTGTGTTGATTACGTATTTGAATTAGGGGCGTCTATTCTGCCACCACACGAACACCCAATGCGCTGTCCCGCGTCGACTTTCCATATCGGGCGCGGCTGGCGGCCCGATGTTCGGCTGCGCCGGTCTTGAACGATCCTCCGCGCACGACCGGACGGGTGCAATCGCCTGCTGTCACGGCGCGGCCATTGCTTGGCGCATCGCGATAATTGTTGACGTAACAGTCCGCCACCCATTCCCGGACATTGCCGAGCAGGCCTGACACGCCATAGCCATTCGCCGGCATCTCTGCGGCGGCTTTGACGCCGCTCGACGACGCACCAGGGCCTGGATAGCCAGCCCCCCACCAATAGGCCGTACGCTCGCCGCCGCGGGCCGCATATTCCCATTCCGCTTCAGTTGGCAGGCGATAGGTTTGATCAGAAGCCTCACTCAGCCAGGCCGCATAGCTGACGGCATCATCCCAACCGACACCTGTCACCGGCGCTTCCGGTGCGCCGCCGCCCTGAGGAGACGTGCAGGCGCCAGCGTCAACGCAAAGCTGCCATTGGGCGCGCGTGATTTCGGTCTTGCTGATCTTGAACGCTGACAGCGTTACTTCATGCTGCGGTCCTTCATTGCCCGTTCGGTTGGGTTCGGCGTCCGGGGATCCCATGAGAAAAGATCCGCCTTCAATCGCGACCATGTCCGGGCAGACCTCGCAGGTTGCTGCAATGGGTTGCGATGGCGATGTTTCCTGCGCCGCATCATCCCCCATCAGCGTCTGATAGCCAAACCATCCGCCGACGCCGAGAACGACCAGCCCCCCCAGCAATAGCGGCAAGGGACTGGACGATTTCCTGGCCTTTGCGGCGACCGGAGCCGGTGCAGGCTCTGCAGTGGCGACAGGTTCCGCCTCAACCGCTGGCGGCGGGGTTGGCTCGACGGGAGCTGGCGCTGCGACTGGGGCTTCAGCGGGCGCCGCAGCGGGCGTTGAATCCGGCACGACCGCGCCCGCCGGTTTTGGCTTTTCCAGCGCGCGTCTGAGATCGTCGACATAACCTGTCCAGCGTTCGTCACTGCGATCACCAGCCCAGCCAATCAGATCCGCGGTCTGGGTCAGCTCAAACATGATCGGGCGTTCGGCGTCTTCGATCATCGCCGGCACAAGCACGCAATTGCGCTGTCCCTGTGTCGCTTCCGCCCGGACCCAGGTCGATTTCACCGAGGTTTGAGACCACAGCACGATGACAATGTGGGAGTCCCGCAGCATCGTTTCCGTGACCTCGTCATAGGTCTGTCCGGCTCTTAAAACCTTGTCCCACCAGACGGAAAATCCTTCCGCCTCCAGGGCTTCAGCAATGATTTGCGCGGTCGGGCGATCGACCCGGCTATAGGAAAGAAAAATGTCTGCCAATGTCCCCGGTCACTCTCGTTTTTATAGTTAATTTTTTCCCACACCCCGCACAGATGGCACAGAAATCGCGCGAACTGAAGTGGATCCCTGACTCGCGCCTGCGAGAAAAACCGTTTCCTTTCAGACACCAAGCTCGAAACCTTCTTGCGTCACAGCGCCGTTACGTGTTTGCATAAGGCGGAATCAGCGCGGGGTGGCCAGGCATGGGATTCAGGTTCAATGACGAACTCCTCCTTTCCGAGGCCGATCGCAATCTCGCCATCACCTCCTATCCCAATGTCTATTTTGCCCTCGATCATCCGGAACTCCGGGAAGAGTTTGAGCGCATTGACGCACTCGCCAACAAGGCCAAGCGGAGGTCGCGCTGGGTCGGCTGCGCAGCTCTAATCTTTGCGACGCTGTCGCTCCTGACCTTTCCGCTGGCAGCCTTGTTGAAGGACACTCTGCCGGACGGGCTGATCAGTGATCGCTTATTGCTGATTTCCGGCATACTTGGCGCAAGTTTCGGCATACTTGCGCTCGTTTTCGGCAATCTTGGTCTAGGTTTCGGCCAGGTCAAACGCAGCTGGTTGCAGAAGCGATTGATGACGGAACGCCTGCGGCAATGGCATGCCCAGCATCTCATCGCGCATGCCGTGGAGATCGCAGATGTCGCAGATTCCGCGGAGGATCGCTCCGCCTGGCTGGCCAATCGGGCCCTCTCTTTCGCCCGATTCAAGCGTAATTTCATCGATCAGATTGGCAGTGAATACACGAAGTTCACCAATGCATCCGCGGCCGCCTATTCCGGTCAGAGCATTACCAATCCGAATGAGAACGGCGAATTCTGGATCGACAAGGACTGGGCCAAGGCCGCGACCGATCGGGCCAATGACGATCATCAGGCAGCGCTCGACGAACTCTATGAGGCGATCGAGGAAACCCGCATACGCGGCCAGATTCAGTATACGAATTACGTCCTGTCCTCAGACGCCAAATTCTGGTCCTCACCGGCCAAGCAGCTGCATATTCTCGGCAATCTCAGCTATGTCCTCGTCGTCCTGTCCTTTGTCGCAAATTTTGTCGCCCTGATCGGTGCCATCTGGTCGGGCCTGGCAGACGGTCGATCCCCGATCAGCTGGGAAGTGATGAGCTCGCTGGCCATTGCCTTTGCGATTCTCGCGGTGGGCGCCCGCGCCATGCTGGAAGGCTTGCGGCCGCAGCGCGAGACGCGCCGCATGCAATTCTATGCCGCCGCGATCAATCATGCCGGCAACCGTTTCGAAACCGCGCGAACGCACAATAAACGGGTCGAAGCCGCCTGCCTGCTGGAACGCGCCTCTTATGACGAGATGATCGAATTTATCAGCTCAAATGAGCGCGCCCGGTTTGTACTCTAGGACTGCCCGCACGTCGCAATCACATCATCATCCGCGCTGAGGGCGTCCGCCGTCCGATACGGCGCATCCGTGGCCAGCATGGTCAGCCCGCCATCGACCAGATCCTGAAACTCGCTCGGGTCGCCATCGGCCCAATAGACATCGTCCAGCCGTTCGCCCGGACGCCCGAGCGTGCCGAACGCGGTTTCGACGCCGCGCGCGCCAATGGCGGCAAAGGCCCGGGGATTGGGATTGCTGATCCCCATCCAGGCCACGACATGATCGAAATTGACCCCTGCGGCTTCCAGCTCTTCCTGATGGGCGCGGCTGTTGACGCTGGCGGTCAGCATCAGGTCCGGCGCCAGCCCGGCCACCTCGATCGCCTGATTATCATTATAGGTAATCAGCACCACATGATCCTCCGCCTCCGCCGCCCGGACATGCGAGATGATATTGCGGAAACTGGTCGTCGGTTTCTTGTCCAGCTCGACAATCACTCCGCGCGCCTTGGCCCATAGCAGAACGTCGGACAACTTGGGCGGCGTGAAGTCCGTGATCTGACCGTCATTGTCTTTGAGGTTGAGCGTCTGAATGGTGTCCCAATCCGTATCAGCCACGGCGCCATCCCCGGTCGTGGTGCGCCCCAGGGTCCGATCATGCAGCAGGAACAGCACCCCGTCGCGGCTTTCCACGACATCAATCTCGTGGATGAGCAGGCCCTGATCAGTGCCATAGTCCAGAGTCTCAATCGCATTTTCCGGATAGCCCGGAGCGGGTCCGCCCCGGTGCGACGCGATCAGCAGACCGCCCTCTTCCCGGACACAATCGAAGAAATCCGGAAGCGCGCCCAATTCAACGGCATTCGCTGTATCCGGTTCACTGACTGTAACCGTCACATCTTCCTGGGCCGCGTTTTGCGATGGCGGGTCAAACGTGCCGGCATCCGGCTGACAGGCCGCGACGACGAGACCCGCGGACAATGCGAGTGCGGAATACAGAGATTTCATGGATTTGAGCTTTCGTTTCTTGCCGATCCCCGACCGGCAACCTACAACATTAAGCAGGCCTTGTAAGAGGCGAAAATGATACAGTTTCATGGAGGAAATCGATGCAAGGCATCATGCAGGACTGGCAGCTCACGTCGAACAAGATTCTTGAGCATGCAAATCGGATCAACCCGACCCGGGAAATCATCACGCGCCGTGTCGGCGGCAATATTGTGCGGACGTCCTATTCGGAATTGTTCGACATGTCGAAACGGGTCTCTGGTGCGCTGATCGAAGCGGGGATTGGCCTCGGCGACCGCGTCGCGACTCTGGGCTGGAATTCCGCCCGGCATATGGCGGCCTGGTATGGCACGATGGGCATTGGGGCGGTGCTGCACACGATCAATCCCCGCCTGCACCCGGAGCAAATTGCCTGGATCGCCAATCACGCCGAAGACAAGGTGCTGATTTTCGACATCACATTCCTGCCCATCGTCGAGGCCATGAAGGCGCATCTGCAGACAGTGAAGACATTCGTCATCTTTGCGGATTCCAGCGACATGCCCGACAATTCCCTCGGTGCGGTGGCCTTTGACGAGTGGATCGCCGGCAAGTCGACCGGCGCCAGCTGGGGCGACTTCCCGGAAGAGACGGCCTGCGGCCTGTGCTATACCTCCGGCACCACGGGCAACCCGAAAGGCGTGCTCTATTCGCACCGTTCCAACGTCCTGCACACGCTGATCACCATGTCGAAAGACGCCATGGGCATGGGCGCAGATGATGTCGTTCTGCCGGTCGTCCCGATGTTCCACGCCAATGCCTGGGGCCTCGCCTTTGGTTGTCCCGCCACGGGCGCCAACATGGTCATGCCAGGTGCCCAAATGGATGGCGCCAGCATTTATGAGTTGCTCGATACGGAGAAAGTCACGATCACGGCTGCGGTTCCGACGGTCTGGCTCGGCCTGCTGACCTATTTGCGCGAGAATGATCTCAAACTGCCGCACTTGCAAAAGGTCCTGATCGGCGGTTCAGCCATCCCGGAAGCCATCCTGCGCGCCTTTGAGACCGAGTATGAGGTGGACGTCATCCACGCCTGGGGCATGACTGAGACGAGCCCGCTCGGTACCCTGGGCAGCCTGCCGCCGCACTTGAAGAGCGCGGATATTGATACGCGCATGGCGCAGAAGCTGAAACAGGGCCGACCACCCTTCGGTGTCGAGCTCAAGATTGTCGATGATGAGAATAATGATGTCGCCTGGGACGGCGAAACGTCAGGGCGCCTGGTCGTCCGCGGACCCGCTATTGCCGGCGGATACTTCAAAGGCGATGGCGGCCAGGTCCTGGACGAGAACGGCTTTTTCGACACGGGCGACGTCGCCAATATTGACGAATATGGCACCATGCAGATCACAGATCGGGCCAAGGATGTCATCAAGTCTGGCGGCGAGTGGATCAGCTCCATCGATATTGAAAACATCGCGGTTGGGCATCCAAAAGTCGCCAATGCCGCCGCCATTGGCATCTATCATCCGAAATGGGATGAGCGTCCGCTGCTAATCATTCAGTCCGCACCCGGCGAGGATCCGAGCAAGGAAGAAGTGCTGGCCCAGCTGGAAGGCAAGATCGCCAAATGGTGGACCCCCGATGATGTCGCCTTCATTGACGAGATCCCACTCGGCGCAACCGGCAAGATCAACAAGCTCAAGCTGCGCGAAATCTTCAAGGATTACACGCTGCCGACAGCGTAAGAGCGAAGACGATGGATACAATCGCCTTTATTGGCCTTGGCAATATGGGGGGTGGCATGGCCGCCAATCAGGCCAAGGCCGGCCGCACGGTGCGTGCCTTCGACCTGTCAGAGGTCGCGCTCGAGAAGGCGGCTGATGCGGGGTGCGTCGCAAGCGCTTCAGCCGCTGACGCCGTTCAAGGCGCTGACGCCGTCATCACCATGCTGCCCGCCGGTCGCCACGTGCTTGGCGTGTATGAGGCCGATATCCTGCCTCACGCGCAAGATGGCGCTCTGCTCATCGATTGCTCCACAATTGATGTCGACAGCGCCCGCCACGCGGACGGTCAGGCCCGCGCCGCCGGGAAAGACTTCCGTACAGCGGACGCCCCGGTCTCAGGCGGCACGGCGGCTGCGGATGCGGGCACCCTGGCCTTCATGGTCGGCTGCGCCGAAGCCGATTTCGCCGCGGTTGAATCCGCGCTCGCCCCGATGAGCCGGGTGACCATACACGCGGGCGAAAGCGGTGCCGGCCAAGCGGCCAAGATCTGCAATAATATGCTGCTCGGCATTTCCATGATTGGCACATGTGAAGCCTTCGCCCTGGCCGAGCGTCTTGGCCTGTCGGCGGAGCGCTTCTATGACATTTCCAGCCAGAGTTCCGGCCAGAATTGGTCGATGACGTCCTACTGCCCAGTCGAGGGCGTTGGGCCTGAATCGCCAGCAGATCGCAATTTCGAGGGCGGCTTTGCCACGGACATGATGCTGAAAGACCTGCGCCTGGCCAAGGAGGCTGCCATGTCCAGCGGTGCGGTCACGCCGCTCGGCGGACAGGCCGAGGCGCTCTACGCCCTACTCTCTGAACAAGGCCTTGGCGGAAAAGACTTTTCCAGCGTCATCGAGCTGTTGGCCAAGGGCCGTGTCAAATAGGCTGTTCACGCCGCATAAACCTAAAACCGGCAAGCTGATCAAAGTTAATCTTGTCTGCCTTAAACCAGACGTAATTAAACTTGAGACAGCTTATCGATGGATTTCTTGCTCAGCTTCGCCTTTCCGCTGGCCACCGGCGCCGGACCGATGGATTCGGCTCTGCGTGCGACCGAGGCGCCAGAGACGTTGCGGGCGGCCTTTACCGTTGAAATGACCTCGTCCAAAGCGCGGCGCACCTTTACCTTCGACCCGCGTGAACCGGACGGGCGACGCTGGCGTCTGGTCGTGGCCGCCGGCGAGGATGCTGATCTTGATCAGGCGGCTGCCGCCTGGGGCGCTGAAATCGCGCCGGATGGCCGCCTCTTCCCGGATGATTTGCGTGCCAGTCTCGGCGCCCGGGTCGATGTTGATGATCTTGGCCCGGCCTGGCGATTGACGTTTCAGCACGCACCATCGGCCAATGATACGGCGCTCGATGTCTGGGCGACCCAGCGTTTGCGGGCTGAAGCCTGGCTGGAGCCCGTGAATGGCCGGTTTTTACGCATAGATTATGCCCTTCCCCGCCCGGTCCGCGGCCCGAAAGGCGGGCGTCTGACCAAGTTTCGGCAATCCTATCTCCTCGACAGCGAGCCGGAATGGGGGCTGACCTATATCTCGCAATTTGCGCTTGAATTCGAAGCCAAGGCCGCGTTCCGCACGATCCGCCAGAATTACAAGGCCGAGATCACCGAAGCGACGTTTTTCTTCGCCAGTCGCGAGCTGGAGCAGCAATTCACGGCGGCGCATCTCAGCCCCCCGCCTTTGCGCTGAAATTCGCCGCAGATCAGTGGTTGCGGAGCGCCCATACGCGGTGTATGCAGCGCGCTTCTGATGGTTCGGTAGCTCAGCTGGTTAGAGCGCACGACTCATAATCGTGAGGTCGGGAGTTCAAGTCTCCCCCGAACCACCATTC
>JBCCCT010000033.1:0-22663 GCA_039033355.1 Pseudomonadota bacterium
ACGGGCCCGGCGCGCTACCGAATGCCAGGGTACAGCTCCCTGAACCTCAGCGACGCGGCCATCGCTCCCCCCTCCTGTCTGGCCGTTCCGGACAAGCCTTTCGCCAAGGGAAGATGGGACAGAGTATAGGTCAGGTCTGAGGGGGTGGGGATTGAGGGAGGTGGTTCCACAGGGGGTATCTGAAAAGCGGATCATGGCGATTGAGTTCCTAAGGTCCGCTCCGGATCAGGACAGGAGGTCCGAGAAAGAGAATGAAGTCGGTCTCTATTTCGCAAACGGCCATTAGCCAATTCAGACCGGCATTTGGCTTCAAGAGTTCGATTCGTTGAGAAAAACCGGATATGCGTGTTTACGTTTTTATTGAGTTTTGCAAAATGTGCATTGGAGCTGTTCAAGAGGTATTCGATGATTAGACTGCTCGCTGTCTTCGGAATTATTTCAAGCTTTGCATTGCCGTGTTTTGCGCAATCACAGCCTCCCATTGAAGCTTATGGTGAACTGCCTGAAATTCGATACGCGGCAATTTCAGATAGCGGAACCAAGGTTGCAATGGTGCTCGAAACGGACGGAGAAACCCGCGTCGCCGTATATGACCTCAATGGCGGAGAACCGAAGGCTGTCGGCACTGGTGATGTGCAGATTCGTGGAATCGATTTCGCAAATGATGACATCGTCATATTAAAGGCATCGGAAGCGACGCGGACGAGAGGGTACCTGGGGCGCTACGAGTATACCGGCGCGTTCTCGCTAAACCTCGAAAGCATGGACGTGCAGCTACTCTTGAAAGGCGGCACGCGCGGCTTGTGGGATGCGCAATCGGGGCTGGGTCGCATCATTGGCCACAGCGCTTCATCCCGGCATGTTTTCATGCCGGGATGGTGGGCGAATAATCTATATGCTGATCCAGAGTATCACGTCTTTCGTGTTGATCTTGATACAGGTCGTGGACGTGTCCTACTGAGAGGCAAAACTGATACAACAGACTGGATCGTTTCCAGTGAAGGCGACATGATTGCGCGCGAGGATTACTCCAACGAAAGAAACCAGTATCGCATCTATGCTAAGATCGATGGCGAGACCAAATTGATTTACGAGCAATCAAACGTCGCGCAACCGCCAGTTTCGCTCATTGGTGTTATGCCCGATAAGGCGGCGCTCGTGATCTCCGGAAGAAATTCGCCGGTTGAAGCGCTCAAACTCGATGGCGAGATTTCAGGACCTATTCTGACCAAGCAAGATGCGGAAGTAGATAGCATATACTTAGACGAAAACCGCGTCGTTCGTGGAGTGCGCTTCTCGGGCGCCTATCCGAGCTATGAGTTTCTTGATTCGGAGTTGGATGCCGATATCGCCTCGATCGTTGATGCATCTCCAAATTCGACCGTGCGCTTGATTGACTGGTCGTCCGACTGGCAAATGCTGTTGCTCAAGATCGAAGGTGATTCCACGTCTGGCATGTACGTCTATTATGATCGAACAACCAAAAAGACGACGCGCTTGGGCGATGCACGACCAGACATTCCGAGCGATGCTATTGGCCCGGTACTGTCATTCAACTATTCCGCGAGAGATGGATTGTCGATTCCAACGATTTTGACATTTCCTCCCGCCACTGAAATCGCATCAGTTGACGCCCTGCCCTTGATTGCGCTCCCGCATGGCGGTCCTGAAGCCTATGATGCGGCGGGATTTGATTGGATGGCGCAATACTTTGCCAATAGAGGTTATCTTGTACTGCAGCCTAATTTTCGTGGGTCCGCCGGATACGGTGCGTCATTCGTGAATGCGGGGAACGGTGAGTGGGGCGGCAAGATGCAAGACGATATCACGGACGGGGTGAATATGCTCATCTCCGAAGGCCTCGCGGATCCGGACCGCATATGTATCGTCGGTGCGAGTTATGGTGGATATGCCGCGTTAGCGGGCGGCGCGTTCACGCCAGACCTCTACAAATGCGTGGTGGCGATTGCGCCCGTGAGCGACCTCGCGATGATGCTGTCGGACGAACGGGAAGATACAGGAAGAAACCACTGGGTGATCGACTATTGGGAAGAGCGCATGGCGGATGGTGATGCACGAACCAAGAAACTGAACGCGATTTCCCCAGCGAGTTATGCGTCCATGTTCAAAGCTCCTGTGCTGCTCATTCATGGGGAAGATGATACGGTCGTTCCAATGCGCCAAAGCGTGAGAATGCGCAACGCGCTAAACCGTGCAAATCGCCCAGTTGAGCTGATCAGGCTAAAGGGCGAGGATCACTGGCTGTCCGAAAGCCCGACGCGTCTTGCGACGTTGCAAGCGGTCAGTGAATTTGTCGATGAGCATATTGGGGATCAATGAGATACGCCTGATCGGACGAATGGTCCTTTGCTCGCCATCGCGACCGACACTCAAGCCGTTTCAGCAAATTGCAGCTGCGCGAGCCTGGCGTAGAGGCCGCCCCGGGCGACCAGTTGATCATGGGTACCTTCCTCGATGATCGCGCCGTCATCCATCACGATGATCCGGTTGGCCATACGGACCGTGGACAGGCGGTGGGCGATGACCACCGTCGTGCGGCCCTCTGCGGCTTTTGAAATCGCGCGTTTGACAGCGGCTTCGCTCTCGCTGTCGAGGGCGCTGGTCGCCTCATCGAGCAACAGGACCGGCGCGTCGCGCACGAGGGCCCGGGCCAGGGCGATACGCTGGCGCTGCCCGCCTGAGAGGCCGCGGCCCTTCTGGCCAAGTTGCGCGTCCAGGCCGCCACGCGCGTGCAAAAACGCTTGCGCCTCAGCCATGTCGGCGGCCTTGAGGAGCGCGGCCTCATTGGCGTCGGGCGTTCCAAAGGCGATATTCTCCCCTGCGGTTCCTGTGAACAAGGCTGACTCTTGCGGCGCATAAGCAAACTGCGCGCGCCAGGCGTTTAAATCTGCCGCTCGGGACGAAACACCATCGAGTCGGACCGTCCCGGCCTGGGGATCAAATAGCCGCAAGGCGAGACGGAATACAGTCGACTTGCCTGCCCCGCTCGGCCCGACCAGGGCGACGAACTCGCCCGGCGCCACGTCAAGTGAGAAGTCGCGCAACGCCGCTTGCGCGTCACCATCATAGGCAAAGGTCACGGCATCGAAACTCAAGGCGCCCGTCACGGGCGCCGCCATGGCCTGGGGCATGGCCGGGCTGGCAATCTCCGGATTCGCCTTGAGTATATCGGCCGCGCGGTCTGCGGCGCCGGCTGCCCGCATCACTTCGCCGTAAACCTCGCCGAGCATGCCGAAGCCAGACCCGGCATAGAGGGCGTAGAGCACCAGGGCGGTCAGATCGCCGCCGCTCATCGCGTCAACCGCCACTGCGCGGGCGCCGAGCCACAACACAACCGTGATGCCGCCAAAGGCCAGGATAGAGACCATCAGCATCATCCAGGCGCGCACCATGTTTCGCTTCAGGGCGGCGCGGAATGTCTCCTCGACAGCATGGGTGAACCGCCGGCGGCGCGTATCGCCCTGGCCATAGGCCTGGACCAGTTCGATCGCGTCGAGAGTTTCTGCCGCTTCTGCGCCCGCTTCGGCCAGAGCTGATTGCGCCTGGTTCGACAAGCCCCGGATCATGCGACCCACCAGCATGATGGGAATAATGGCCAATGGTATGATGACCAATAAGGCCAGGCCCAGCTGCCAGTTGACCAGCAGCATTGCGATCAGGGCGCCTGTTGTATTGAGCAATGTACGCGTGGCAAGCGATGCGGATGAGCCAAGGAAATTCTCGATCAGCGAGATATCCGCCGTGAGTCGTGAGACCGCTTCGCCCGACCGCATTTTGCCGTGAAAACGTGGACTCAGGGACAGCAAGTGGCCATACAAGTCGCGGCGCAGGTCAGCGGCAATTCGCTCGCCAAAGCGCGACACAAAGTAGAACCGCAAAGCACTCACCCCTCCAAGCGCCACGGCCGCCACGAAGACCAGAATGAAATTACGGTTGATGGCGGCGATCATGTCCTCAGTGTCGACATTTCCGGAAAAGCCCGCATCGACAGCGCCGCCAAACAATAAGGGTATTGTCAGCGAGATAACGGTGCCGAGCAGGAGAAAGACCGCCGCCGCAGCGACTGTCAGCTTGTGCTCACGCGCATAGGGCCACAGCATCGCCAGCGATCTGACGCTCCGCCCTTTTGCCCGCTCATTGGCAGCTGCAGAGGAAGGCGTCGCCGCGCGGCGGTCGATTTCGATTGTATTGGTCTCTTGAACCATTGGGACGGGCCACCTTGATTGCGGATTGCGCCAGGAAGGCCGCATTCAAGTAGTTACGATGTCGGCGGAAGGCCACCCCTGGCACCCTGTCCTCGCCCCTGGGGCGACGAACAGGGCTGATCGAGGCGGTTAATTGGCGTCGAGGTAGATTTGCGACCCCTTGGTCTTAAATTCCCGGCTCTTCTCTTCCATCCCCGCGCGGGCTTCATCAGCCTGGCGCTGCAAGTCCGCTTTTTCATTATCGCTGAGGCCGTCCGCATAGTCGCGCACTTCTGCGGTGATTTTCATGGAACAGAATTTCGGCCCGCACATGGAGCAGAAATGCGCCACTTTGTGCGCCTCTTTCGGCAGGGTCTGGTCATGATAATCCCTCGCGGTTTCCGGATCGAGCGAGAGGTTGAACTGGTCTTCCCAGCGGAATTCGAACCGGGCGCGTGACAGCGCATCATCGCGGATCTGTGCGGCCGGGTGCCCCTTGGCCAGATCGGCCGCGTGGGCGGCCAGCTTGTAGGTGATGACGCCCACTTTGACATCATCGCGGTCAGGCAGACCGAGATGTTCTTTCGGCGTCACATAGCAGAGCATGGCCGTGCCGAACCAGCCAATCATCGCGGCGCCAATGCCCGACGTGATATGATCATAGCCCGGTGCAATGTCCGTGGTGAGTGGCCCCAGCGTATAGAATGGCGCCTCGCCGCATTCCTTCAGCTGTTTGTCCATATTCACCTTGATCTTGTGCATTGGCACATGGCCAGGGCCTTCAATCATCACCTGACAGCCGCGTGCATGGGCGATCTTGGTCAGCTCGCCCAAAGTCTCCAGCTCGGCAAATTGAGCCGCATCATTGGCATCCGCAATGGAGCCAGGACGCAAGCCGTCGCCAAGACTGAACGTGACATCATAGGTCCGCATAATGTCGCAAATGTCGGCAAAATGGGTATAGAGGAAGCTCTCTTCATGATGCGCCAGGCACCATTTCGCCATGATCGACCCGCCGCGCGAGACAATGCCGGTGACGCGCTCCGCGGTCAGGTGGATATAGGCCAGACGCACGCCGGCATGGATGGTGAAATAGTCGACACCCTGCTCGCACTGCTCGATCAGCGTGTCGCGGTAAATCTCCCAGGTCAGATCTTCGGCAACGCCATTCACTTTTTCCAGCGCCTGGTAGATTGGCACCGTGCCGATCGGCACCGGGCTGTTGCGGATGATCCATTCGCGCGTGTTGTGGATGTTGCGACCGGTCGACAGGTCCATGACATTGTCCGCGCCCCAGCGGGTCGCCCAGACCATTTTCTCGACCTCTTCTTCAACCGATGAGGCGACCGCGGAATTGCCGATATTGGCATTGATCTTGACCAGGAAATTGCGCCCGATGATTTGTGGCTCAAGTTCCGGGTGATTGATATTGGACGGGATCACGGCGCGGCCGCGGGCAATCTCGTCGCGGACAAATTCCGGCGTGATGAAAGCTGGCATCTCGGCGCCAAAGCTCTCGCCCTGAGCGATCTGGGCCTCGGCATTTTCAAGCTGTTCCTGACGGCCAAGATTCTCGCGCTCGGCGACATAGATCATCTCCTTGGTGATGATCCCGGCTTTGGCATATTCGAACTGGGTCAACGGACCATCGCCTGTCCCGCGCAGTGGAGCGTGCCGGACCGGGAATTCGCGCGCCAGATATTTGCCCGAGGCGCCGCCATTATCCTCCGGGCGGACTTCACGGCCCGCATAGGATTCCACATGTCCGCGCTCGAGCACCCAATCGGTACGGTGGCGGGCGAGACCTTTCTCGACATCAATCGTCACGCTTGGGTCGGAATAAGGGCCAGATGTGTCATAGACCGGCACAGGCGGTTCATTCGCGGTCGGGTGCAGATCAATCATCCGGCGCGGCACGGACAGTGACGGGTCGGCTTGCGGATGGGTGAAGACTTTGCGGCTCGATGGCAGCGGCCCGGTGGTGACTTCAGGGGTCTCGAATTCAGCCTGGTCAATGGGTTTGTTCATAGCTTCGTCTTTCTGGAGTGATAGGTCAGCGCCATGGCGATGCAGTGCTGCAGCGCCGCTCGCGGAAGGGGATCCTGTGTTGACATCTGGACTTCGCGATTGCCGACAAAGGTCAGCTCATTCGGGTAACGGTCGCGCCATTCACCGACCAGCGTGGTCTGGCAATGGACATAGAGACTGACACGGGTCCCGGCCCCGTCCCAGCCGAGCCGAATGGTGGTGCCACTCTTGGTTTTCTCGGTCAGATAGGCCGGCTCGCCCCATTTCAGGGTTTCCGTCAAAGGGCCGACTTCAGGCCGCGCACTGGCCGTTTCGAAGATCAGGTCGCGCAGGGCAGATAGCGTCCCGGCGGCCTCGTCCGGGCACGCCGCGAGTGCGCGCGCCACATTGGGCGGTGGGGCAGATTGAGTGACGATTGACGCCAAGACTTCGCTCCGTTCCTACGCCGGTTCGGGCCTTTCGGATTTGAAAGGACTAGCCGGATCAGGTTCTAAGGGTGCTCGCTCGGGTGACAGAACGATCTCAGCGCTTCCAGACGCGCCCCTCGGATGACTTAGCTGTAGGTCAATCATCGGCATTTGGCTACTCACAAAAAACTCGGCGCACCGAACAGACCTTTCCAGGACACGACTAGAATCCAGTGAAAGACAATTGCTGGCCAAAGCGATCGCGTGCGTAGCGCGAGAATGGTCACCGCCGCTCCGAACAAGGCTGTGATGAAAATGAATCGAGGGTCGAGGAACGTGCTGGCGGCTTGCGGCATGAGCGTGAAAGCATTGACCGGATGCCAGCCGACAAAGGCAGCCAGACTTATCAGAACCATCCAGATCGGCACCCGTCCACGCTTTTCCAGCACCCAGATCAGAGGTCCCCGAAACACCAGTTCCTCCAATAGAGCTGGGAGCACAAGCGCAATCAGCGCGACCCTTAACAATTCTAAATCGAACAGGTCTGGGGCCCAGCGATAAACGCCCGCCACCAGGGCCGTCGGAACAGCGATGAGGGCGAATCCGAAACATACTAAAGCAGTGAATCGCCAATCTGCTTCGGAGGGACAACGAAACAAAAACATCCCCGCACGCTAGCGAGATATCCGACGAATGAACATCCATAAGCAGCCAGCTTGACAAAACAAAACTATTATATAACCATTCAGTTATGAACATTGATCTAGCGACCCCTTCAGCGCCAAATCTCGATGCCATCTTTGCCGCACTGGCAGATCCGACGCGGCGCGAAATCCTGACCCGGCTGGCTGGTGGCGAAGCGACCGTGAATGAAATCGCCTCGCCCTTTAAGATGAGCCAGCCGGCCATTTCGAAACACCTGAAAGTGCTTGAACGGGCCGGCCTGGTGACGCGCGCCGTGGATCAGCAGAGACGACCGGCCAAGCTCAACGCCAAGCCGATGCGCGATGCCGTAGATTGGCTGGAAGCGTTTCGGGAGTTCTGGCTGGGCGGTTTTGATCAGCTGGATGGCCTGCTGGATCAATTGAAACATGAAGAGAAGGACTGATGATGACCGAACTGCCTGTCTACGTATTGGAACGAGAGTTTAACGCGCCGAGGGCGCTGGTCTGGCGTACCTGGACCGAGCCTGACCTGCTGGCAAAATGGTATGGGCCGGGTGTCGAGACCGTGATTCATGAGCTTGATGTCCAACCTGGTGGGCAATGGCTGAATGAGATGCGGATGGGCGAATCGTCCGGGTATCAGAAATCCGTCTATACCGAAGTCGTTCCGCCAGAGCGCTTGATCATGCTGATGTCGACGACCAATGCGGATTGGGAACTCGCTCCGAACCCGATGATACCGGACTGGCCCGCGACATTGTTAACCGTGGTCACGTTCGAGGAGACGGACGGGGTGACGCAAATGCGCCTGGAATGGTCCCCTCACAATGCCTCACCGGCCGAGATTGCATGCTTTGCGGGCGCGGTTGAAAATCTCGGCAAGGGCTGGGGCGCAGGCATGGAGATGCTGGCCCAAATCCTCGCGGACTTGCAGGCCTAGCTCACCGGCGCCGTGGCGGCGCGCGGCTGGGTCAGATAGCCATAGGCCATATCCGTGACTTCCCGGATCATCGTGTCGCTATCAATGCCGGCGGCTTCAAGCAACGTGTCCTGCGGCATCAGGGCCGTTCGGATGAAGATCGTGTTGAAGAACACGCCCAGCATACGCGTGCCCAGCTCAGCATCATCCAGCGTGATCTCATCGGCATAGAGATCGAACAGGGCGGAGATCGGCCCAAAGCTGCGTATGACGAGCGATTGCCAATCATCATCCTCAGCCTCGGGGTGCAGGCGCGCATAAGTGTGAACCGCGCGCAAGACATGCCCATTGTCGCGGGTTTGCAGATAGACGGCCCGGGTCGCCTCGAACAGGGACGCTTTCAGACTGCCCATGGCTTCGAAGGCGGCGCGTGTGTCCTGCGCCTCGGCGATCTCCAATTGCGCCTCAACCTGATCGCGCCAGAATGCGAGCAGCGCTTCCAGAAACGCGGTCTTGTCCTTGAAGTGGGAGTAAACCGAACCGACAGCGACCCCCGCTTCGCGGGCAATGTCCTGGACGGAAATATTCTCGAACTCCTGTGTGCGCAGCAGGCGTTCGAGGGCGGACATCAGCTTCTCTCGCGTGCGAATGGCGCGGTCCTGTTTGGGCGGATTTGGAGCCATGAATGTGGTCCTCAAAAAAATGAACTTGAATTCATATTCAATTTTAGTATATTTCAAGCCAGAGGTTAAGGGCCAAAGGAGTCGAAAATGCCATTTCTCAGCGCTGACAGTCTATCTCTTGTGGATATCGCCATGCTGGCCGTGATTGTGATCGGTTTGCCGGTCGAAGCCTTGTTCAATCTGAAGAAAGCCCGACTGGAACTTGCCTCTGGCAAGCCGGGCGTCCGGATCAAACACTATACACAGACCATCCTTCTCTTGTGGGGCATTTCACTGCCCATCATTGTCCTGTGGGCCAGCGGCGACCGCGCCTGGGGCTTGCTCGGCTTTGACCTTCAGACCGGACCAATCGCCCTCGCGGGCTGGGGACTGGCGGCTGCGATGTGCCTGTTCTTCGTTTTCCAATACGCCTCGATTGCACGATCCGAATCCGCGCGTCAGGAATTCCGGCACGGGCTGGAGAAAAATCCCAATATGTCCAATTTCCTGCCGCACACTGATGCGGAACGGCGCCTGTTCAATGTGTTGGGCATTTCCGCCGGGATTGCCGAGGAAATCATATTTCGGGGCTATCTGATCTGGGCGTTCGCGCTGTTCATGCCGATCTGGGCTGCGGCTTTGGCGGCCCTGGCCGTGTTCACCTTGTTGCATCTCTATCAAGGCGCCAATCAATTGTTCGGCATCTTCATTCTGGGGGCGCTGGTCACCCTCGTCTTCCTCCTCTCCGGGTCGATTTGGCCCGCCATCGCCGTGCATATCTTTGTCGATGTGATCAATAATCAGACCATTTGGAAAGCGCGCGCCCCCGCGTCCCCGGGCCTGCAAGCGGCCTGACAAACGCGCTCTGGTCTGGACGGTTTGACCGTTTCGACTAGTCTGCCCTCTGGCCAACAGGCCGGAGGGGACCAGAATGAGCAACCGTCTCGCCGATTTACGCGTCATGCTGTCCTATGCGCGCGCCGACGCTGAAGCCTTTGCAAGCGAATTGGCAGATGGCCTGGAAGCCGCGAATTTCGACGTCCTGCTTGACCTGCATGACATTGAAGCGGCGATCGATTGGCAAGCGCGGCTGCGCGAGATGATCCGCTCGGTTGATACACTGGTTGTCATCGTCACACCTGGCTGGATCCAGTCCGAACTTTGCAACTGGGAACTGGAAGAGGCGCTGCGCCAGAATAAACGCATCATTCCACTGATCCATATCGAGCCGACCGACACACCGCCGCCAGCTGAAATCAGCAAGCTGAATTACATCTTCTTTGACGCCCGCCAGTCGTTCGGCGCGGCCCTGAAACAATTGGCGCCAGCCTTGCGCGTCAATCTCGCCTGGATCCGCAACCATACACATTATTCGGAGAGCGCTCGACTCTGGGAGGCCCGCAACCGGGATTCGGCGATGTTTCTGCGCGGTGCAGAACTCAAGCGGGCACAGGAATGGCGCGACGAACGCGAAGCGGAATTTCCGGAAATATCTGTCAGCCTGAACGAATTCCTCAATCTCAGCGCCGAGCATGAGACCCAGCAGAACGCGGTCAGGAAGCGCTCGACATCCTGGATCATCGCCGTCTTTCTGATCGTTCCCGCCGCTCTGGCGGTTACCAATGGCTATACGCTGTACATGAATTTCCTCCGTCTCGAAGGAATGGCGGATACAGACTTGCGGGCCTTTCTCGAATTGCTGGCCTGGTTGATCTTCATGGACAATTTCGCCCTCGCCATCATCATTTGCGGCGTGTTGTTCTCGTTTGGCGGCCTATGGCTCAGCCGCAACCTGTCCACGACGGTTCTGACCGGCATCATGGCGGCAATCGTGATCTCGGCCTCTGCGGGCTATTTCATTATTCGCGAGGTTGCCGCGGACGTCGTGGTCGCGGCCAATGCGCTCGACCAGGCGGCAGCAGAGGATGGCTTTGAGCTCGCGCCGTGCTCACCGACGGTCAGGCGCGCCTTTGATCGCTATCGATCAGCGCCGGATAACCCGGAACGGGTCGAGAATACGTCCATATGCGCACCGCATGAACGGTCTGTTCCGATTATCAATTCATGGACGCAACGCGTGGGCCCCACCCAATATCTGCCTATTTTCGTACTATTGGTGGTGCCTTTGCTGGCACTGATCCTGTGGCGTCTGAGTCGCCGGGCTGGATCTCGAAGCTCTTAACAAAAAGCGCAGTTTCGTTAACCAAATCATGACATCTGCGGTCGAGATTGAGCGAAATTGAGTCGTGAATCTCTGGAGTTGTTGAAATGGCTGATGGTATGGCGCTTGCGGCGTCCCCCGCCGATGTGAAAACGGCCAAATCGCGCGCGAAAACCAAGCGTCGCAAGGTGAAAGTCGATTTCTGGGCGACGGATCTGAATACGGCCGAAATCGGCATCATGAAACGGACTCAGAATGAAGCCGCGTCCGATCAATTCACCAAGGATATGGAGCTGTACGGTCAGACCGTGATCGACGGCAAGCGCGAAGCCCTGATCGGCTATCGTCAGGAGCTCTGGGACGGCAGCGAAGGGTTTGAACGCCGTCTTGTCATTAAGCTGTTCTCAGAGACTCTGGGCTGGCGCGGCAGCGCGGAAATGATGCTCGGACGTTCGCTGCAGCTCTCATTGAGCGCGGGCGGCCAGGCCTTGCCGGTCTTTTCGATCAATCTGGCGCGTCATGACCAACTCATCCAGCTGGAACGGGTCTCCAAGACCCTGCCCTTCATGCCGGAACGGTTCAGCTTTTTCATCCAGAACAAATCTGAAGTGAATTTCTACACGCTGCGCCGACACCTGTTCAGCATGGGCGCAGATTACAGCATCTATGATCAGAAAGGCCGCAAAATCGGCGTGCTGGATCATCAGCTGGTCAATCTGGGCGGCGCCTGGATGGTTCGGATCGATCCGAACCATCAGGATCGCAAACTGGAAGCCGTACTGGAGCTGATTTGCGCCGTCCTGAAATTCAATCGCGCCGGCCGCAAACATGTGAAAAAGCTGTCAGAGCAAGTCTTGCGCGGCAAGGTCAAAGTCGACCTCGATCATGATGAAGAGGACCTGTATCGCAATCCGAGACGGCGCTAGAGCGGTTTCTGAATCACCACGCAGGACTGGCGGTACGGCCAGATCATCCAGTAGAATTTCTTCATTGAGCGCTTCCACTTGATCCATCCCAGGAACGGAAATGGCAGGCGCAGGATCTGTCGGTAAATGATCCAGGGCCGCTTCTTGAGATTGTCCCGATAAGATCCGACCTCGATAATGTCAGAGACCAGGACATCATGCGGACTGGAAATCAGGGCACTGATCTGTTCCGGCGTCGGGCGGAACATGGTGTCGATCGGGTCGCGATGATGCGGATAGCTTTTCGGCACGGTGATCACCAGACGTCCGCCGGGTGGCAAAAGGCTAAAACACTTATTTGCAAACTCGCCCGGATCGAGAACATGCTCGAGCACATTATTGCAGAATATGGTCCGCGGCGCCGTCGCCTGGATTGCGGCATAGCCGTCTGATTCCAGCAGGTTTGCGGAAATATCGATCCCCTCACCTTCCTGAAGATCAGAGTGAATGATGGCAATGCCACGCGCCATAAGGGGGGCGAACAGATCGGCCTGAATGTAGGGTTTTTCCTGCGTCCGGAAGGCCAGGGTCTGACTGCCAATGTCGAGAATCGGGCTCAGCTCTTCAACGGGATAATCCCGCAAAGTGCGTTCGATCCATTTCGCCTCGACTTCTTGCACCGGCTGTCCCTGCCTTGCTGCCACGAAGATTCATCGGTCGCGATATCATCTTCGCGCCCGAAGCCACAAGGGTAAGGCTGGAATTAGTCGGAGCGTCCGGTGGGGATGAACGCTAAAGCAGCGCGCTCTGCTCATCCTTGCCCCAACCGACAAAGACCTGCCCATCGGTCTCGATGACAGGGCGTTTGATCAGCGTCGGATGGGCCATCAGAAGGGCCTGTGGATCACCAGCGCGCTCCGCCTCGGACAAGGTTCTCCAGGTCGTCGATCGCCGATTGACCAAACGCTCATCCCCCGCCTGTGCAAGCCAGGTCGGCACCAATTGAGCAAGATCTGCTTCAGCGCGAATATCCACAAAAGTCACGCTTTTTCCGGCGCTCTCAAGCGCCTTCAGAGCTTTCTTGCAAGTATCGCAATTCTTCAATCCGTACAGGGTCAGGGACATGGCGGGTCTTTCAAATGGTGTCAGGTCTGGTCGTCGACATAGACTTCGCCGTCGAGATCGTCGAGCTTGGACTGCAAATGCGCGCGCACATCCTGCACCGCCTGATTGTAAATGCCGGGGCCGAGAGTCTTGAGCATCAGGTCAAGCACCTGTTCGGCTCGAAAAGCGGACAGGGTTTCGTCGAACTCACTCTGGAACAAGGTCTGCAATTGCCCGACCAGGCGCTCGCGGCGATCTTCGGAAAGCGTAATCTGTTTCACTCGTCTGCGGTCACTTTCAGGGTGCGGGTTTCCCCGGGTCTATGGAGAAAATCGCGGCCGGATACGAACAGTTCCGGCGGTAATTCCATCGGCACATGGATGCCGGTTGCGGTGGTGGCGTTAAGGCGCGAGTCGACGATTTGCGGACCGTCTCCCATCACGAAAAACCAGTATGGCGGGTAAGCCGCATCCGTTCGGGTCGCCGTCCAATGATCAGCGTGCGCGGCGAAATGCGCATCGTTCGGATCGGCGTCGCCGAGATGCATGACCGTGACCCCATCCGGCAAGGTCACCCGCCAGACCAGATTTGAGACCTCTGCGCGGTTTGGCCAGCCCGCATGCGGGATCCGCACAACATCAATCACCAGGTCGCCTTCCCGATAGGTCAGCGGGGCGTCCAGGTGCTCGAGCGGCACCGCGATCACGCGGTCGAAAATTGCTTCATTCTCGGTTTCCTGACGCATCCAGTCGACCGCCTGACTCGGCGCATAGAGGCGCACCTGTTCATGCTGTTCGAGATACAGGATCACCTCGTCCACCGAGAAATGATCAGGATGCATATGGCTGATGAAAATGGCATCCACAGCATCAAACGGAGCGGCACCCGCCATGATCGCCTGCCGGGTCGCTTCGGGCACCATTTGATAGGTTCCAAATCCGTTCGGATAGAGCGGATCGAACAGGATGGTCGAGTGACCATCGCTGACCATGATCCCCTCATTGCCGAGATAGGTGGACTCCGTCGGGTCCACGGGGTGGGCGTGGGCATGACACAGGCCCATGCAGGTCAGCAGTATCGTTAACGCGGTCCTTACCAAAAGCGCGACTCCCGGGCGGCGACTGTTAAGCCAGTGTAAACGCGCAAAAGGTAATGCCAAGGCATGAGGAGCGGACTTCGCCAGCTATCGGCCATGGCGGTCGCATGCGCTATGGGCGCAGGGTCAGCATGGGCTGCACCCGGCGATATCCTGTTGCAGGATGATTTTGACGATGGCGCCGGATGCGCGGCCTTGCCGCCGACCTGGACGAGTTCAGACACCAATCTCGCCGGCACGTCCACACAAACCTCAAATTCCGGCGCCTGCTCAGCTTTCACGCGCGGCGATGTCGTCACCATTACCGGACCGGTGATCGATTTATCGTCGGCCATTGGGGCGACGCTGACGGCCTGGCTGCGCCAGGGTCTGGACAGTTTCAGTGAGGATGTCGATGCCGGCGAAGACTTTGTCTTTGAATATCTCGATTCTGGTTCGAACTGGGTCGTGATTGAGACCCTGGTCGGCGCCGGGACGAATGGCGAAGTGACCAATGTCAGCCTCGATCTGCCCATCGGCGCCTTGCATTCAGGTTTCCAATTGCGGTTCCGGCAGACCGGGGGCAGCGGCGGCCCACCCGCCAATGGCGGCATCGGCTTTGACTATTGGCATATTGATGATGTGCTTCTGGTCGAAACCGGGACAGCGCCGCCACCGGAATTGCCATCCGGTATGGGTGTCGGTCTGTGCGAACGGTTCGAAAGCGGTTTCGGGAACTGGACGACGACCAATGCGACGCGGTCCGGCGTCAATGGCGACACGTTCCAGTCTGCCAGCAATTCCATGTTCCTGCGCCATGACACGGTCACCAGCACGTCACTGGCATTCGATTCCAGCGAACTGGGCGAGATTGAAGTCTGGGTCCGCCGCGGCGCCGATACGTTCAGCGAAAATCCGGATAATGGCGAGGATCTGACGCTCGAATATCTTAACGCGTCCAGCACCTGGGTGACGCTGGAGACGTTTCCCGGCAATGGCACGCAAGGCGAGATCTTCACGCGGACTTATGCGATGCCGGAAACCGCGTTGCACGCCAGCTTTCGGGTTCGGGCCAGCCTTAACGGTGCCAGCGGCTCGGACTTCGATTATTGGCATGTGGATGATTTCTGCTTCAATCGCGCAACACCGGATTTTGTCGTCACCAAGTCCGTCGAGATTGAGCGCGATCCGATCAATGAGTTCACCAATCCCCTTGGTATCCCCGGGGCCTGGGCGATCTATTCCATCCAGGTTGCGAATACAGGGCGTGGATCCGCGGATGCGGGCACGATCGCGATTGGTGATGCGATTGACGCCCAGACCAGTCTGTTCACTGGCGATTTTGATGGCCTCGGCGCACCATTTGAGTTTGCCGATGGCAGCGGGGCATCGGCCAGCGGGTTGAGCTTGAATTTTACCACTCTGGGGGACGGCACAGACGGCGTGACCTTCCGCAATGGATCTGGGACAAGCATCATCCCGAATGGCGCTTTTGACCCAAGCGTCGCGAGCTTCAACCTGCAATTTGATGGCGCCATGAATGGGGCCGTCGGGGGCGCAACCCCAAGCTTTACCATTCGCTATCGCGTGCTGATCGAGTAATCACTCCACCACGCCGACAATCGGTCCCAGATCCGCGCCTATCTCATTGCGATCGATCTGCGGCGCATAGATGCGGCTGACCTGTCCATCCAGGAATAAAGCATTCGGGACGCCCATCTCGTCACGAAACAGGGTCGCGAATTCGTGAAACGTCACGGCGCTGTCAGAAATCGCAAAATGCACCATCTGGCCATCCGCGCTGACGCCAACCCCATTGCGGCGGCGGCGCGAGGTGCCTTCGGGGTTTAGACCCGGATGTAATTCGCCATCGACTACAAGCATCGGACCGGACTGCGTCGCGTAGACCGGATCAATGCCCTGATCGAGAAAGGCCTGGCTTTCAGTAACGCCGGACCTGTTCGCGGTCAGCCAGAACACGCCGTTGGGTTTCAGATGAAAGTTCCCGGGACCGTCATTGGTGTTGACGCTCGCCTGATCGCCAAAGCCATCGCGATAGAAGCCGACCGGACGTCGGTCATCATGGTACATACCGCCATTCATGGCGAAAATCAGTGTTTCGCCCTGCTCATCCAATTCACGCTCGAGCGTGTTGAACTGAAAGAAGGGCGCCCCTTCTGCATCGCTGTGAAACAGCCGAATATCGTGCTCGGCAATAGCGAAGGAGCAGACCGAATAAGCATCGCCCAAATGGCTCACGGGACGGCAGTTTTCTGCGACACTTTCAGGGCTCTGACCCGCGACATCCACACCCGGATTGCAGGCGGCAAGACCGAGTAACGCCAAAGATAAACCCCAAAACAAACGCAAGACTTGGCTCCATTCCAGTGTATATTTAACATTCCGACAAGCAGAGATGACGTGGTTTGCGGCGCTGATCAACGAAGTCTTCACGCTAATCTGCCATCACTCATGTTTGGTGATAATGTGGGTGAAAATATGAACAAGGCGGTGGCTTTGCCCATTCGGGCTGTTCGACAATCCGTGATCGGGTTTGGAGCGAGTCCTTATATCGCTGCGGTTTTCCTGTCCGCCACTCTGGTTTTTCTCGTTCAGCCAATGTTCGCGAAGATGGCGACCCCGCTGCTCGGCGGCGCCCCCAATGTCTGGAATGTATCTCTGGTCTGTTTCCAGGCCGCTTTGCTGCTGGGCTACGCTTATGCGCACCTATTGAATCATTTCGTCGCTTCGTTGCGCACCCAGATCGGGATTCATGCCGGTCTGTTGCTGCTGGCGGCCATGGTCCTGCCTTTCCAGCTTTCCGGCGCCCTGGGCGATCCGGATCCGACTCAGCCGACCCTTTGGTTGATTGGCATCTTTGCACTGTCCATCGCCCCACCCTTTGCTGTGATCGCAGCGACGGCGCCGCTGATCCAGAGCTGGTACAGCCGCTCTGGTCGGGCCGATGCGCATGACCCTTACCACCTGTACGGGGCCAGCAATATTGGCTCCCTGATCGGGCTCATCGCTTACCCCGTCCTGCTCGAGCCGCTTTTCCCGATCGCCACGCAGACGCTGAGTTGGTCGCTCGGTTACGGGGTGCTGGCCATCCTGCTGATTGGCTCCGGATGGAGCGCCTTCGCAACGGGGGGCGGACAAGCGCCTGCGGTCGCAGATATGGCGACAATCCATGAGGCCCCAGCAAAACGCAGCCTCTGGCAACAACGCCTCTGGTGGCTGGCCTGCGCCTTTGTGCCCTCCAGCCTTCTGGTCGGCGTGACCACCCACATTTCGACCGATATTGCCAGCGTACCCTTCCTGTGGGCATTGCCGCTTATTCTCTATATCAGTTCTTTCATTCTGGTCTTCTCGAAACGACCAGCGCTGAGCCTCAGTCAGTCCAATCGATTGTTGCCAATGGCCGTCGCGACAGCGGCGTTCGCCCTGTTCTCCAACATCCAACTCTCTTTCTTCCTGGCGATTCCGATTCATCTGTTGACCCTGTTCCTGGCCGCGATGGTTGGTCATGGCGCCATGGCGGCAGATCGCCCGGAGGCGAGACGCCTGACGGAATTTTATCTGATCATGTCCCTCGGCGGTGTGTTGGGCGGCGCGTTCAATGCCTTGCTGGTGCCGCTTATCTTCAACTCGGTCATTGAATATCCGCTGATGATCCTCGCCATTCTCGTTTTGCGCCCCGGTTTGCGCTGGATGGGTCAAGGTCGCACGCGCGTCTGGTCATTGACGGCCGCGCTGGCGCTGTCCGCTGCCGCGATCTTGCATTTCACATTTGGTGGCGACCCATCCGCCCAGTTCACATATCGGTTCATCGCGATGATCTCGATTGTGGCGATTGTCATGTCTGCCAACAGCAAGCTGGGACCTGTGATCGCAACCGCCTGTACCTTTGGCATCAGCGCCCTCGCCAACCCTTCGGGAGCTGGCGTGCAAGACCGCAGTTTCTTTGGTGTGGTCAAGATTCTCGAGCTCGAAGAGATCCGCGTTTTGAAACACGGTACAACGCAGCATGGCGCGCAATTCACCGCCGAAGACAAAGCCCTCATACCGAGCACTTATTACGCCAAGGGAACCCCGATCGGTGAGGTTTTCGGGGGCTATGAGGGTGCGGGGAATGTCGGGGTAATTGGCCTTGGAACAGGCTCTGTCGCCTGTTATGCTCGCGCTGGTCAGGCCTACACCTATTACGAGATAGACCCGCTGGTCGCGAGGATCGCCAGCGATCCGCAATACTTTTCCTATTTGTCAGAATGCACGCCGGATGCGCCGATTATTCTTGGCGATGGTCGCTTAAGTCTGGCTTCTGAACCGGAACATAAATTCGATCTGTTACTGATCGATGCGTTCAGTTCCAACTCCGTCCCGGCGCACCTCATGACGGTTGAAGCCGTCGATCTTTACCTGTCCCGCCTGTCTGATGACGGGGTGCTGGTCATTCACATCTCCAATCGTTACATGGATCTCAGCAAGATCGTGGCCCGCATTGCCAATCGACTGGATGTCCCGGCCTTGTATCAAGTCCACCTCCCCTCCGAAGCGGATGGGCATGGCTATGCCGTGAGCGCCAGCCAGGTTGTGCTTCTGGCGAGATCGACTTCCGCGCTGGCGGAATTTGAGAACAATCCGGACTGGCATTCGCTTGAAAGCGACGGCAAACGCCCCTGGACGGATGATTACTCAAACGTCATCGGGGCGATTATCGCCAGACATCGCCGCTGATTAAGACTAGGCGCGAGCCGCCTTTGCCAGGCCGATCCAGCCTTCCACTTCGTGCTTGTCGACATTGTTCTCGCCGCCCCAAAGCACACGCGCGCCTTGCGGGGTATCGAGAAAACTGGTGGCCGCGTTCAGCACGGTCTTGGCTGACGCCTTGGACAATTCATCGACCGAGCGAATACCTGCCCCAACGAGAATCTGGCTGTCCAGCACGCGCAAACCTGGGGCGTCGACCATCAGACGCGTCTGATCCTGCCAATCGGTGAGCGTGCCCGCCTTGATGTAGCGTACGTTCAGCGCTGCCGCCGTGGCGTCGACATCTGCACTCAGCAAATCTCCAATTGTGAAGATGTCGACCCGTTCCAGACGCGTAGCCGTTTTCGGCCCGATGGACGGTGCATCAACAACCGGTGAGTCCAAAGTCAATCGCGGACCGCGCTCTTCCTCGCTGTCCTGGTCTTCCTCGATCGTCTCGATCTTTTCCGTTGCAACGGGGGTAAGGGCTTCCACGTTCGGCGTGGTCACAGGCTCGATTTCAGGCTGCGGCTCCGGCGCGGGTGGTTCAACCGCATTCAGTTCAGCCAGCATGGCTTCTGCGGCGGAGCTTGTTTCTACCGGTTCCGGTTCCACGGTCGGCGGAACGATTGCTGACGCGATGGCGACATCTGGCTCAGGAGCGATTTCTGGCTCCGGATCAGGCGCCGGGATGGGCTCAGATTCTGGTGCCAGCGCGATGGGGGTCGTCGGCTCCTCGAAGACTTCAGGATCGGGTGCCACCGTCGGCGTGCGCTCCACTGTGATCGGCGCACCGGTCGGAACGGGAACGACTTTCAACTCGTATCGCACCGGTTCCAGCTGCTTGGGCCGCGGTATATGTTTGGTGCCAATAGGTCGGATCGGCATCGCATCCAGCCATTCAATCGGCTGACGCAGGATGTGTTTGCAATGCAAGGCGCGAATCTTCTTGTCATCATCCGGCAAGGTCTTGATGACTTTGCCGGTCTCGACAAATTCCGCATACATGGCTTCAACCGTTTTGCGGTCCTTGGCATCTGCCATCCGTTTGGTGATGCGCCGGATCGGAATGTCCATCGCAGCGAAATATCCCGGCAGATCCAGATCAACCTTTGGCGGTTTGACCGCAGCCTCGGCAAAGGCCCGCTGGAACAGGACAGACACACCCGCCGTCGCATATGCGATCAAATCCGCGAGTATATCCAGAAGCGTCTGATCCAGACCTTCCGGCGGATTGGCGACGCCTTTCTTGAGGTCGTAATGGTCAATAAAGGTCTGATAGTGCGGGTTCGAATATTTCGCGCCGGCGAGGACCATATCGGCGACAAAACCGATATCTGTGCCAGCGTGAACATGCGGATAGCCCCGCACATCGATCAGCGCCTTGATCGTGTCGCGGGACTTCGCGATCGACCACTCCAGCGCCCGGTGCATGGCCCCTTCTTCCTCGCTCTGCGCAGTGTGAAAAGGTTGGATCGGGTCGGCATAATAATGCGTCAGTACGCCCAGTGCATAAGCCGCTTTTGACCATTTCTGTTCGCGCAAGGCCGCAACCGCCTTGCCGTACCATTCCATGGCGGCGTCGCGGGCGCCGCCCCACTCGCCATCCTCGACATGCAGGACATGGTTCTGGAAATCCTTGAACTCCTTGTCCGGTGCCTTGGCGCCTTTGAGCAGCGCCGTATGGTGCTTCAGGAGCAGATTCTTCCAGTCCGCCGCATCGTCACCCTGAAGCAATTGCAGGGCGTCAAACGCGATATAGTGATGAGTCGAGCGGCAGCGATGCGCGATAATGACGAGCTCGAGCAAATTCATGGTCAGCCCCCTGGCGGCCTTGAGTGAACGGCCAGCTCTAGGGTGATTTGCGGTATACACAAATGTCACTGCTCAGTGACGGCTGCCGTTCAGATCGTTAATGTTTTCCTGAGATTTGGCCGGGAAGGGTTAACAGCGGATTAACCTTTCTGCCTTGCGACCCGGCTTTATTTCACAATCGCCTGGAATGAGACCGTGAAACTGGGATCTGACACGCCATCTATGCGTTGCCGCATGGCCCCATCCAGATCGAAACGGACATGGGTAATGGCGGCGTCCGCCCCATCCGCGTCAGGGCTCGGCGTATACGTGAAATCCGTGCCATCGGTCGAGAAACTGACGCCATCTGAGGTGCTGGCGGAATCGACCCAGTTGAGCGTCAGATCGGACGCGGTCGCGCCATCGGACAGGGCGAAAGCAGACGCGCCGGTGACAATCAGTTTCACGTCTGTGGGCAGTTCATCGGTCAACATCACCGTACCATCATCGAGGCGCTGCCCCTCATTGGTGACAGAGATATCGTAGGCGATGACGGATCCTGGCAAGGCAAACGGGGACGCGCTGCCAAGTTCGTCCGAAACGATCGTTACGAGCTTGTTGGCGACGGGCTCTTTCGAGCAGGACTGTGCAGGACCCGTCGAAACGGTCACCGTGGTAACGACACAACGGGTGGCGCGCATCGAGAAATTCGCTGTCGACAAGTCCTGCCAGGCCCCACCGGGCGCCCGGGCCTGCCAACCGACGGGGCCGTCGCAGCAGCCTTCAAATCCAAGCGCCTCATAGCGGTGCCAGCCGGGGCTGAGCGAGATGGAACCTTCGAGCGTCTCGGCGGTATTGTTGAAATTATTGGCCCACCAGAGATCATCATTCCATTGCTCTTCCAGCTCGGTCTCGCGGACATATAGATGGCCGCCATGCCCGAAATCGGCGCCATAGCGAAAGCTCCACAAACCTGCCGTTGCAGCGGTGACTTCGACCATGGCGCTGATGCACCAGCCATAATTTCCATTCGTGCCGCCAAGCGCGCGATTATTGAGACCTGAGACGGAGGTGCGAACATCATCATAGACATCCGTCGTCGCCGCGGCGAAGGCGGTGCGGGCGCTGTCCGCATCGATCGGATCGGCCGAACTGACACGCGACCGCAGGCGCAGTCCGACCGTCGGGAACACCGCGTCGACATCGCTGAGAGAGGTCAGACTGCTATCCCCGTAATAGACATGAACGCTGGTCGAACTTGAAGGCGCAAGGGCGGGTAGCTTGATATAGACGGTTCCGGTGCGGGTGACGGAGTCCCAGCCGGTCACAATATGATCGACCGGCGTACTATCATCGCTGGCCAAGACGACACGCACATCGGCGCCATCCGAGGTGAAGACATAATCTGCCGGGAAGTCCGTCGACGCCAGGTCGATTCTGACCTCGTCACTATGCCCCGCCGCGCCGGCCGTCATGGTGACCGTGTTGCGATGGGCGTTCAAACAATCCCAGGCGATGGCGTACGGCGCCAAAGCCAACCACAGGATCAAAACGAAAATGCCGCGCATGATGAAACTCGCCCCCTTGCGACGTCCTAGCGCGTGACCCTTTCTCTGTAATTAAGCGCCCTGATCAGCCTTTGCGCTTGATCGGCCGCATCAGCCCTTCTTGTGCCACGCTCGCCACCAATTGTCCGCTACGCGTATAGATGGATCCGCGATTGAAACTGCGCGCCCCACCCGCATACGGACTGTCCATCGTGTAGAGGTGCCAGTCGCTGAAATTGATCGGGGCGTGAAACCACATGGCGTGATCGAGGCTGGCAGACATCAATTCGCCGGTCATCCAGGACACGCCGTGTGGACGATTGCCGGTCCCCAACAAGGACATGTCCGAGGCATAGGCCATCAGGCAATGGTGCAACCAGGGCTGTTCATCAATCTCGCGCCGGACCCGGAACCAGAGATGCTGGATATCGCTGACTTTCTC
>JBCCCT010000034.1:0-22182 GCA_039033355.1 Pseudomonadota bacterium
AGCTTGCAGCCCCGGGTTCAACGCAGTCTTCAAGCACGTTCCCCCAATGTGGCTTGAGCATTAAGGAGAGTGGCCTCTGGCGACTCTCCTTTTTCCTCTGTCCATGATCCAGCGACAGTTTGCGACAAAGCGAGCATAGGTTTTGGGACCGGGCCATGTAGCCTCTTGCTCAATGCTCAAATCACTCATTGCAGGACATCGCATGAAACCGATCACAACACTCGTCTCACTCACATTCGCCGCTTTGCTCATCACCGCTTGCTCAAGCCAGCAAGATCGCCGCCCACCGCGCGGGGGTGATCGTGGAGCCGATCAAGCCAGCTTCGAAGGTTATGCCGCTAAACCGATCGCCTTGCTGTTCGTCAGCATGGACCAGGACCAGGATGCGCGGACGGATGACGAAGAGTTGCTGAGCGGAATCGCTCGCGCGTGGGATTCGCTCTCGCTCAATCAACCTGTTGGCGCTCTGGAATATGGGGAATGGTCAGCGACGAGCCTGGGATCACCTGATGCGCTTCCCTCTTTCATCGCGTTTGACCGCGACCTTGATGGTCGCCTGTCCGAACTCGAATTTGAGGATCGCCTTCGGGCCGAATTCGTCGAGCTGGACAAGGATGGGAATGGTACGCTCGAGCGGTCTGAACTGATCTTCCGGATCGCGCGCCCGTCACGCCAGCAGCAAGGCGGGGAGCAAGGTCGCGGCGGACAGGAGGGAAGACGGCCACCGCGCAGATAGAGTCGCGCACAAAAAATGCCCCGCAAGATGCGGGGCAGTTCAGTGGAGGACTGGCCACACCCGATCGCTCGGGTATGACCGATCGAAAATTCTAGAATGTGTAGCTGCCGCCAAATGTGACCCGGCGGTCGGTCAGACCCTGGAAGCACAAGAGCGCACCTTCATTCACACAATATTGTTTCACTTCGGACTCGGTCAGGTTGACCGCCTCCACACCAATATTCAGGTGCTCATTGACGTCATAGCTGATGCTTGCATTCAGCTGTCCACGCGCGTCCTGGACCACCGGGAAACCCCATGGGAAGCTGGACGTGGATCCGAAATCGGTCGAGCGATAGGCATCGCGCCACGTGTAACGCGCCCGGGCTGAAAGGCCGAACTTTTCATAATAGAGCGTCACGTTATAGGCGTTTTCCGACAGGTCGATCAGCGGTTGCTGGAACGTCACATCGGTATTGCCGAGCGCCGCAAAGACATTGCTGGCACGACTTGTGGCATTGTTCACAGTGTCACCGCCTGAGAATTCCTGATTGGTGTAGTTCGCAACCACACCGAAACCGGAGGCCCAGCCAATCTGGTCTTCCCATTCCGAGAGATCATACTGGAACGCCACCTCGATGCCTTCCTGGGTCGTTTCGCCCGGATCGTTCACCGTAGTCGAGACCGGGACACAGACCCCGACGCCACCGCTCGGACCAAACACGTTCACGTCGGCAATCGGGTTGAAGATACCGCCTTGCTCACATGGATCGCTGACATCACGGAAACCCGTAACTGGATCCTCAAACGGATCCTCTTGCTGGGTCACATGAAGATCGGTGCGCTTCTTGTTGAAATAGCCAATGCTGACCACGGCGGATGGCGCAAAATACCATTCCGCAGCGATGTCAAACGAGTCGACCTGTTCCGGTTCCAGTGCAGGATTACCAATATCAACCGCTGGATTTGGGCTGGTCTGGAAGGTTGTCGATGTCGACAGATCGTCAAAGTCCGGGCGGCGAATGTCCTTGCCCCAGCCCAGACGAATATTGACATCTTCATGCGGACTAACGACCAGATTGAAACGCGGCAAAAGGAAATCATAGCTTGAATCCGTGGTGACTGGGATCGCGCTACCATCATCGAGGACTGAATTACCTATCGAAGAAAGATCCGTTTCCAGATAGCGAAGACCAGCATTCCCGCGGAATATACCATGCTCAAAATTCGCTTGCGCATAAAAGGCATGGGTTTCTTCCTCGATATCGAAGAAGGCATCCTGCTCTGACGTTGGTGAATCAATGGACCGACTCCCGCCATGCGCTGTGATCGCGGCGTTGAGTGTTGCCAGAACCCCATTCGGATCAGAGGCGACCAATTCCGGATTGATCAACAGGAAGTCGGACACGAACAAGGTTCGGCCATCGGCATCGCCAAAATTGTCTGGACCGGCGACCAGCAGCTCCGCAAACAGATCGCCCGAAGGGCTGTCAGAGAGCGCGCGCAATCCAACATTTGTACGGATCTGATCTCTCACACTGCCCGTTTTGTTATAACGATACCCAAAATCAACAGAGGTGATGTACTCACCGACAAACGCATTGTCAGCGAGGTCGTAATTGAAGTCTGCTCGGAACGCGTCTTCGCTATTATCCGCTGTGTCCTGCCCGATATTCACATCGCGTAGCACAACGTTCGCCGGATCCAGCAATTGCGCTGTCGACGGGCCAAACGGCGCGTTTTGAGCCACTGCGAACGTCAAACCGTCCCGCAGATCATAAATGAACGGCACCGAATTATCGTTGCCGCCACCGGCATCGAGCGACGCGTTCGGGTTGATGAAGTTCAACGTGGTGTTGAAGCTCGGCGTGGTCGAGTCGGACGTCGACGTCGACAGCTCAACCCGGCCAGACCAATTGCCGTGATTCCAGTCCGCGCCGAGACGATAGATCTCGCTCACCGTCAAACGCGAATTGGTATCCGATGAGAAACGCAGATTTGGATCGTCATCATCATCAGCGAGGTCGACACCGATCGTGCCGGTCAATGCGGCTTCGATACTGCCAAGCGTTTGTGGGCCATTCTCGCCATTGAGGGTTCCGAAGTTCACCAGCTCAAACGAGTCCGGCACCGAAATATTGTTCAGACTGCTGACGCCAGAGGCTTGAACGCGCGAGCTTTCCTGACGACGCTCCTGGTCATTATAGACGCCGTCCAGAAAGAAGGTGACGCTGTCATTCGGGGCCCATTCCAGAGACCCTGCAAGGTTCAGGGTTTCATATTCGAAATTGTCATAGTCCTGATTCAGGAACTGGATCGGCAGGAAGTCAAAGGATTGCGCGCTCGCCGCACCACTATCCGAGGCGATCAGATTGTCGCGGTCAGCGCGTGGGCGGAAGGCGGTGACATCCTGCTCGGAATAGCTGGCACTGATCACAGCGCCGAAATCGCCATTGGCTGTCGACCAGTTATTGCCATAGGTGCCTGACAGGCGCGGCGTGATGCCATCCGTTGTCAGGCTGCTATCCTCGCCCTGGATACGAATGGAGGCCAAACGACCCGGCAGATCCAGGGGGCGGATTGTCCGCAGATTGATCGTGCCCCCAACAGAGCCTTCAATCGTTTTTGCTTCCGGCGCCTTGGTGACTTCGACAGCGGCAATCATGGACGCTGACACATCCTCGAAACTGATACCGCCGCGACCGGAGCCTGAGCCGACTGTGGAGACGCCATTAATTTCGGTGCGGTTCGAGTTTGTACCGCGGATTTGCACGCCGGTACCCACACCAGCGGTTCTGGTGATCTGGACGCCAGTGACGTTCTCGAGAACTTCGGCCAGGTTCTGATCCGGCAGCTTGCCGATGTCCTCAGCCTGGATCACTTCTTTCAAGTTAGCGGCGTTGCGCTTTTCCTCGAGTGCACTGGCCAGCGATGAGCGAATGCCGGTGACAACGACAACATCCTGTCGCGCCTCTTCCTCGGCGTCTGTAGCGGCGTCATCTTGTGCCGTGGCCGTAAGACTTAGCGGCAGAGCGACGCCAGCCAGCAAAGCGGCGCGTAAATATTTGCGACCGCAATTGCGGACAGAATCATTCTGAGAATTTCTATGCATACCGAATTCCTCCCTGGGTATGGCAATTGCCCCGTCTTGTAGCGAGGTCGAGCAAAGCATCTCAGAACACATCACTTTGTCAACCAATTTGCGGATCAAAATACAGATAATTGGTAGGACCAATGGGCAAAAAAGCTGGAATAGTGCCTTTTTGGTGACACCTCCGCGCGGTTAGGCTGTATAATGGCTCTCGCGCCCGCCTTCAAACCTCAAATTGGTCAACCAATATGAGGCGCAGTGGAAAACCGACAATTTCTTAGGCAGTTCTCGGCGCTTCGGTGTCGTCAAAGAGGAAGGACTTGCCCCCTAATGAAGCAAGTCCTCGCACCCCTGACAGCGGCACGGACTGGAGCAAGAGCTGATTCTATCTCTGGACGCGGCCAGATCCATCACCCGACATGAGCTTTTCAACCTCATCAACGCTGACCCGATTAAAATCGCCCAGAATAGAGTGCTTCAAACACGACGCCGCCACAGCGAATTCAAGCGACTGTTGCCGGTCCTCATAGGCGTTCAGGCCATAAATCAGCGCCGATGCGAAACTGTCGCCTCCACCAACTCGATCCACGATATGAGTGATCTCATACCGACGGCTAAGCTTGAATCCATTCTTGTCTCGGAGACATGCGGACCAACCATTATGGGATGCACTGATGCTCTCGCGAAGTGTGATCGCGATGGTCGACATGCCCGGATAAAGTTCCAGCATTTTTTCTGACAAGGCTTCGTATTTGGCTGTGTCCAGGTGTCCTGCTTCCACATCCACATCGACGCTGACGCCCAGAGACTTCTGACAGTCTTCTTCATTGGCGATGCCGACGTCGACATATTTCACCAACTCGGTCATCACCTCCGGGGCCGTTTTGCCATACTTCCAGAGCTTGCCACGGAAATTGAAATCGCAAGACACGGTCACGCCCAGCGCTTGTGCCTTTTTCACACATTCAATACTGAGATCCGCCGCAGACTGGCTGAGCGCTGGCGTGATACCGGTAATGTGGAGCCACTTGGCGCCTGCCAGCACCTGATCCCAATCAAAGTCGCCTGGTCCACATTCGCTGATCGCTGAATGCGCGCGGTCGTAGACAACTTTTGACGGGCGTTGATTGGCGCCGGCTTCCAGATAGTAAATCCCGACCCGGTCTCCGCTGCGTCGCACGCGTGTCGTATCAACGCCGAACTTGTTCAGTTCGCGCACCGCGGACAGACCGATATCATTATCCGGCAGCGCGGAAATGAACCCGGACGAACAACCGTAATTGCTCAGCGCGACGGCAACATTTGCTTCGCCTCCGCCAAACGTGGCCTCAAAACCTGGCGACTGAAAAAACCGCTCAGTGCCGACGGTTTTCAGGCGCAACATTATTTCACCGAAAGACAGATATTCCGCCATTTGAATACTCCTAATTGCTTGATCGAATGGTGCGGGCGATCGAAACAGCGTCCTGCGCGAGCTCGGTGATCGCATCAAAATTACCCGCTTCGATCTCTTTGTTTGGGGTCAACCAGCTGCCGCCACAGGCGATTACAGATGGCAATTCGAGATAGGATGCCAGATTGGCCGCAGAGACGCCGCCAGTCGGCATAAATTTCATGTTTCGAAAGACGGAGCTCAGCGCCTTCAGCATGGGTGGGCCGCCATTCAATGCGGCCGGGAAAAACTTCACCGTTTCAAGGCCAGCATTCACGGCCAGCTGAACCTCGCTTGGCGTGGCGGTTCCAGGAAATATGTCCAGACCCAAATGTTGGCATTTTTCGACTACGCCAAGATGCAATCCGGGCGAAACGATAAATTCTGCGCCCCGCCCGTGCGCCTCTTCCACTTGCGACGGCGAGAGCACAGTTCCGGCGCCAACATAGACGCCGTCAACCTGACGGCGGACCGCCTCAACACAGTCCATTGCTGCATCTGTTCGCCAAACCACTTCCAGCGTTGTCAGTCCACCGGCCTTCAGAGCTTCGGCGATCCGGACAGCAATTTCTGGTGCCTCGGATTGGATCAGAGGAATGACCGGTGTTTGTTCAAGTGCCGTCATAGGATTCAGGTCCTCTTGCAAAGAAATGTTCGTGATCTGGCGCAGCGGCACTGAACGGTCTCGTTCCATGCCGTTGGCCGAGTGGCTTGTTCTTCTTGTGCGCTGGCAATGGCGGCCCTTGAAACCGGACCGCCAGCCAGTGACTGGTTACGCTTTCAGAGCGACAAAATAGTCATAGATCTCGGGCACATTGCCGGCGCCCATGCCCGCGTCGACGGCCGCTTGCAGGCTCGTCGACGTGCCCTCTGCAACCAGGGAGCGTGTGCCGAGATCCGACATCATCTGCACAAAATACCGCAAATCCTTATTGGCATTGTTCATGGAAAATCCGAGATCGCTGACCCCATCGACTGAGTAATTCTTGCAAAACTTCATGAAGGGCGAGTTGGATGGGCCAGCCGACATAATATTGTACAATTGCGCCCGATCGACACCGGCAAGCTCTGCCGCGGCAAAGGCCTGAGACATCGCAGTCACAGTCGTCATGCCCATGAAATTGTTGATGAGCTTGGTCACGTGGCCTGAGCCCAGTTTGCCAAGATAGAAGACATTCTCTCCCTGCTCTTTCAGAACGGGCTCATATCTGTCGAAGGTCGCTTTATCACCTGCCGCCATGATGTTGAGCAAACCGTCTTTTGCATGTGCCGGCGTGCGCCCCAGCGGCGCGTCGAGCATACCGGCGCCCTGCGTGGCAAGATCAGCGCCGATCCGTTGCGTCGAAGCAGGAATGGAGGTGCCAAAATCGATCAGGACAGAACCCGGTCGGATGCCGGCGAGAATGCCATCGTCGCCATAAACCAGCTTTTCGACGACTTCAGACGTCGTAACACAAAGCTGAACAATATCGCTCTTCGATGCCAACTCTCCGGGCGAGCTCATCTCTGTGGCATTGCCGCGTGCGATGACGGAAGCGACGGCATCTTTATTGAGATCCATCACATTGACCTGGTACCCGCGCTTTTGCAGGTTCTCCACCATATTCCCGCCCATAAGTCCGAGACCAATGAAACCAATGATTGGCTTTGACATATTTGAGGCTCCTAATTTTTTAGAATTTCAATTTTTGAGTTATGCGGCGAGCGCAGGTTTAGGTTTGAGCGGCTCAATACGTCCGCAGAGTAGCCAAACGGCTGCCATCGCGATGACTGCGAGCGCAGCGCCGACGACGAAAGCCGGGGTGTAATTGCCGCCCGTGGTCAGCCACGGGATGAGGTAAGTGGACAGACCGGCCGCACCGAGCTTCGCCGCCATGCCGGCAAAACCGGCCAGCGTGCCGACACTCTTGCCGCCAAAGAAGTCACTCGGCAGGGTCTGGACATTGCCGATCGCCGTCTGGAACCCGAACAGGATCACCGCCATGATCATGACTGCAACGGTTGGACTTCCCGGATTGGCCATGGCGAGCAAGGCTGGCAGCATGATCAGACAACCAAGCGTGATGGTCAGCTTGCGCGTCGCATTGACCGACCAGCCTGCGCTCAATCGGTTCTGTGCCAACAGGCCGCCAAACCAGGCCCCGATCATCGCCCCGACATATGGCACCCAGCCATAGATCGCGATGCCTTTGACATCCATTTGATAGACTTCGATAAGATAGCTCGGGATCCAGAAAACGAATAACCACCAGATCGGATCAATCGCTGCAGAGGCGATGATGATGCCCCAGCTTTCCTTGCGCGCGAGAATGCCCCAGGTGCCGGGATTGTAGCCCTCATCGGGCGTGCCATCGCCATCAATATCCTGATTTTGCTGACCCGACAGAATATAGTCTTTTTCTTCCGCCGACAGCCAGCTGTGCGAGCTTGGGGGCCCTTTGACAATCATCAACCAGGGCACGAGCCATAGCAAGCCGACCAGACCGATCAGAACGAAGATCATCTGCCAGCTCATGAAGACAGCCAGGAACCCGATCAGCGGAATGGAAATGATCCCGCCAATCGCAGCGCCGGAATTGAAGATGCCCTGCGCGAGCGCGCGTTCCTTGGTGGGGAACCATTCGGCATTGGCCTTGGTGGCGCCCGGCCAGTTGCCGGCTTCGGCAACCCCGAGCAAGCCGCGAAAGATGCTGAACGAAACCAGGCCGCGGGCAAAAGCATGCGCGGCAGTGGCCAGAGACCAGACACCAATCGACAGGACAAACCCCATCCGCGTGCCGATCCAGTCAAAGATCTTGCCGAAGATGGCCTGCCCGAACGCATAAGCCAGAATGAAGACAAGCGAGACGGTGCCGTAAACCGCCTTGCGCTCATCAAACGTCATCTCGGGAAACAGCTCTTCAAACGCGGTTGGCCAGAGCACGTTCAGCGATTGCCGATCAATATAATTGATCACGGTCGCCAGCGCGACGAGGCTGACCACCCACCAGCGTAAACCTTTCAGTTTCATGGCGTATCCTCCAGGCCCAGAAAGTCGCGGCGCGCCGGACTGAAGACATCCAGCAGAATGCCCTTCTCGAGACAGACCGCACCATGATCGGCGCCCGACGGCACGAAGAATGCCCCGCCCGGTCCCAGCACTTGTGTCTTGCCGTCAACCTGAACCTCGAAGAATCCCTCAACGACGTAGCTGCCTTGCGAGTGCGGGTGAGAGTGGACTTCGCCAACCGCCCCTTTCTCGAACCAGACCTTGACCAGCATGAGGTGGTCATCATGACCCAGCACAATGCGCTTCAAGCCAGGGCCGACGGTTTCGGCTTCGGATTCCGGACTGTACATGAATAAATCTGAATGAATGAGGACGTCGCTCATCGGGTACCCTCCCCGGGATAATCTTGTTGTTGTGTGTCGTGATTTTGGTGACGCAGAATCTGCAAAGGCTGTCGTGTCAGCGCGCTTTCCGCCAGGCGAAACGTGATCGCATCGCCTTCTTCTGGTGTGATCTTGACGGACGTGATGCCGCTCTGGGTATCGATACTGATATCCGAAATGGAAGACCCATCGAACACGGTGATTTCTTCATCTGAATCATAGCGACCATGTCGTTCATACACCGAGACGAAATTTGCCGAAGTCCCAGAGGCGCGAAGGATCAGCGCCTGCTCATGACGCAGATTATGGTTCGGATCATTCGCGCCGAGTTCGGTCAAATAGGCGGTGACGTCCTGGTCGGAGGCCTGGGTGAGCGTATAGAATTGATCCCCGAGCAACCAGGAGGTTTCCTGCACACCAGTCACCGAATCCGACTCGCTGCGCTTCCATAAATGTTGATAGCCATTGGCGGAACCAAACGGTTCGAGGCGATCCACGGCATGGCGCATTTCAAAACTGGTTTCGATCAACTGTCCTTTGAAATGTACCGGCAGATCGAAGCTGTGCTCGCTCTGGCCGAGGCCGCGCATAATGTCGATGATATAGTCTCGACCATTGGCGCTAGGCATGATCGCCACCAGACGCTGCAAGCGGATATTTTCATAGGCGGTCTCAATTTCAGCGAAGGCAATCTGTAACCCGTCCCGCTCGCCAAACTCGATCACAGTCGGGGCGTGCTTCTGGCCCGCGCGCCAGTCGCCATCGAAATGACTGGATTCGTCAACCACCAGAGTATTGTGGGCAATGGACTGTTTGGCCCAGCTCGTATTTTCCGGCAGATAGCGCCCGCCTGCTTTCGGCTCGACATTCAGGAAGCGCGCCGCGCCATAATCCGCCACCACTTCATCGCCATTGTCGAAATACAGGAAGCCGAGCTTGTCGAAATGGCCGTGGCCCAGGCCCTGGGTCGTGGCTTTCATGATCACGGCCGCATCGTCGCCCTCGGGTCCAGAACGGAGGATGGCCAGGCCACCCTCCGTCCCCGAGGAGCCGTCTCGCAGAAGCGTTGAGGAGAACGCAAACGGCTCAGACTTGCCTTGCTCCATCGCCGCCAGCAACGCGCCCCCTTCCGGGGTGGGGACAACGCCATTCTGCAGAGCGACGGCGCCTAACAGATCAGGGGATTTGGTCAGATCATAAGCGATCGCGAGCCCATATTTCAGTTCGACCGTGTTCAGGCCTTTCTCGCGGATCGCATCATTGATCGGAAAGAATTTGCCCGCATAGCTTTGTTCAACCGTGGAGCGGATCGCCTTCAGCAAAACGCCATCGCGATAAGCAAAGATCTCACGCTCTGGTTCGTTCTTCTCAATCGCCTGGGCGAACAGCACGAAGGGCATCAGGGCATAGCGCTGATAGTAAGGGCCTTCGGCATAGTAGCCGTCCGGAGAGAACAGAATATCGAGCTGCTTCAGAAATCCGGCATCGCCGGACAGATCGAGCCCCAGCAAAGCCTGCTCAACGCGTTCAGGTTGCTGCAAGACATATCCGGTCATGCCGACAGCTGCGGCGGCCCAAGTCCCGTGATTGTGAATCCGGTCGAACGTTTGGGGTTGTCCAACCGACAGGAAATCCGCCATCGGGTTGATCACATCGCGCTCGATCCGCGCCCGATCCGCCGCCAGCAAGTCTTCGCGCACTTCGGCATAGCCTTGGATCGCATAAACCAGAAACACGCTCTCATTCAGGCTCTGCCAGAACAGGCGACCAGGTGTCTGTTCCTTTTGCTGCGGATGCAGTCCGAGATCCGGATAGATCTCCGCATAGTCGAGAAGGATATCGCGCACCGCGTCGAGATAACGCGCATCATCAAAATAGGTGTAGAGCAAGCCGGCTTCATAAATCGTCTTGCCGTTTTGCTTGTGCTGTTCGTGTGTGTATCCGCCGCCAGCATCGACTGGCATTGGCACTGGAATACCCGCATCCAGTCGCGCATCGACCTGGGCAGCCAGATCCCGCATGAGCTGATCATAGGGTGCGTTGATGGCGGCCTGGGTCGGCCCGGTTTCCACCGCCGCCGGTTCCGGTGCCGCGGCGCACGCAGTTGCGCCGACAAGCATCACGCTGAGACAAGCCCCAAGAAGACGCGAAGACCGGATCATTGCCGCAGGTCCTCCGTTGTCAGCGCGTCAATCGCAGTGCCCTCAGCGTCTGTATTCGCCTGCACGAGCGCTTTCGGTTTGCCGGTGGTAATCACCAGCTTGGCCGGTTGGGCCTGCGCAATCTGGTTGCCGTCGAGCTTCATGTTCTGAACACCATGCAGCAGCGCCAGCGGCGCTGTCTCTGCGCCGATCCGTTCAAAGCGGGAGTCGGTAATAAAGGCATGCGGCCCAAACGTGCTCTCATCACGGCCGCCGCGATAGATGGAGGCCACTGACCCGCGCACGTCAGAAAACGCGCTGTCGCGAATGATCAGGTATTCGACATTGTAGATCCCGTAATCATCCGTCTCGGCGTCAAACTTGAATGCCACGCCGGAGATGTTGTCGAACCGGGAATCGCTCACTTCGACCTTGTCGAAGAAAGTGCCCTTCGCCGCGGTGACGACTGAGAAGCCGCGATTCACAACAAAGTCTTCAAACACCATGTCTGACAGTTCGACCACATGATTGCCTGATCCGCCCCGAGCGGTGGAGGCAATGAAGCTATTCCCGACGGCATCCGGTGCAGCACTGCCATTCACGGCGATGCCCGACATTTTGAGCCCTCCAAGCGAGGACAGAAGGAACAGGTTGCGCCGCTCGAACAGGATATTGACAGTTCCGGGCTCTGCCGCGCGGACCGTCACGGGGATTTGCAGATTGATCGATTTGGCTTCGCGATAAGTGCCCGGCGCGAGCACAATCTCGTCTCCAGGCTCGGCCGTCGCCATCGCTTCGGCGATTTGATTGTCACCGGGTTCCGCCAGGATGGTCTTGCCGGTCCCGAACGGCGACGCGGCGCTCGGTTTTGGATACCAGGCCACACCGGTCTCTTCCCGGGCGACACCAAAATCACCTGCCGCACCAATACTGTCAGGTATCGCAGCACCCGCATCGAGGACGGCAAAACCGGCTGCGATATCGTTCGGCGGCGCGAAATTGGCAACATTGTCGGCAAAGCTTATCCCGCTCATGTCGTCATACAGATTGAACGGTGTTGCCTCACCGCTGCCGAGGACGAGATTGTTGCGGAAGGTCGAGTTGATCGGCACCGCGCTACGCTCTGTATCAGAGCCTTCACCCAGCTCGATCGTGCCGACATTCTTGAAACTATTGCCTTCAATCACCGCCCCATCGACCTGGTGATAGCGATTGATTGGCGAATTCGGCACGCCATTCATCACAACCAGCGCGCCTGAGAATCGTTCACCATTGAGGTCGCGAAACATATTGTTGCGGACGGTCTGGCGGGCATTGATGACGCGGACACCGCCTGTGTAAGGCGCGTTGTTTCCATCGAACAGATTCTGCTCGACCACAGTATCGTTGCCGTGCCGAAGGGTCAGCGTGCCGCGCGACTCGTAGAATGTGTTTCCGCGATAGGTATTGCTGCCGGACTTGTTGGAAATAATCTCGACTTCGCCGCTACAGCGATCAAAGTAATTATTCTCGACACGGGTCCCTGACCGGGTCAGGGAATAATGACTGGTCCCGATCCGCAAGGTCTCCCCGCCATTCGAACCGAACACGGGACGTGGACCGAAATAGTTGTGGTGGATGCGGTGATTGTTGTTCTGACTGTCTTCAGTGTTCAGGCGCACCGTCATGGTCGGTCCGGAGTTCAATTTTCCGGACAGGTGATTGTGGTCGAACTCATTATTCTGCCCATACATCACGACCCAGGCATCGCGCTGCGTTCGATCCGGGTTATTATAGTTTTCGATCACGGTTTGTGTGACGCGTGAGTTGAAGGCCAGGGTCTCGCTATCCCGTCGGAAACTGATCACCTCATTGCGCGGAGTGTAGCCATCGCGAAACACCAAGCCTGATACGATCAGATGTTGTCCGCCAAGGCGCAGACTGGACTGTCCACTCAAGACCACCTGGCCAGGGTCTTCCGCAATCAGATAAATTGGGTGTTCAGCGGTGCCTTCCGCCTCGAGCACCAGATCGAAATCGCGCCAGACGCCATTGGCCAGCACGATCACATCGCCAGGCTGCGCCAGTTTCTCAGCCAGCTGATACTCGTCCTGGGTCTGCACGATGATTTTGCGCAAGGGTTCACCTTGCAGCGACTCAACCTCGGCAATTGCGCCGGGTGAAGTGGAGCATGCGCTGATCCCCAACAAAGCAACGGAAGCTGCGACCGCCAGTGCCCTCATCTATTCCTCCCAAAGTGTCCGTTCAGCCGGACTTTGAGCCTACGCTATTCACACCAAACCATTTGTCAACCACTAATGCATACCAATTGACTCTATATACTGACGCGCGCAGATCTGCACTGTGCTTATTTCGTCACAATATCAGCATTTAACCCCTTTGGTATGACCAATATCGTGTTTTTTTGCAGACCTTTTTGTTGACACATGCGCCGATAATGATAGCCGTAAGCCAAGATCTCCGTTCCGATCGGAGACAAGAAATGCCTTGAGGGAGGAATTTATGGCTAATTTGGACCGCTCGCGGAGAGCTGGGTCTTCACCACTTCGTTTTTCGCGTTTGCTACTGCTGAGCGCGGCTGCCCTGCCGCTTTCCAGCCTGGCCATCGCGCAGGATGAAGCCACCCAAACCGTCACCGATACGGAAGACACCCGCGAACTGGATGTTGTGACCGTCACAGGAACGCGTCAGGTGATTCAGGACTCCATCGCCTTGAAGCGTTCAAACACGCAAATCGTTGACGGCCTGTCCGCCGATGAAATCGGTGACATTCCGGCTCTGTCCATCGGTGAAGCGCTGGAGAACGTGACCGGCGTTGCCTCCCACCGCGAAAATGGCGGTGCCACTGAGGTCTCCATTCGGGGTCTCGGTCCTTATCTGTCATCGACCGTCGTGAACGGACGCGCCGCGACAAACGGGTCCGGCGATCGCTCTGTCAACTTCTCTCAATTTCCGTCTGAACTGATCAACAAGCTGGCAGTGTTCAAGACCCAGGACGCCAGTCAGATTGAAGGCGGTGTTGCGGGCCAGATTCAGCTTGAAACGCTACGCCCGCTCGATTTCGGCAAAAAGCGTTTCCAGTTCGATCTGAAAGGCAATTACAACCCGGATCAGCAAAACATTGATGACTCGCTTGCGGGCGATCTCGGCTATCGCGGCACGATCAGCTATGTCGACCAGTTTGAACTCAACGGTCTGGGTGACATTGGGTTTTCGGTTGGCCTGCAACGGTCGGAAATCTCTCAACCCGAAGCCGAGAGCCGGCAGACCGGTCCAACGTCAAATTCGCGACCGGCCTGTCTGATCACCAATAGCGCGTTTCCCATTACGCAAGATGATAATGGCGAAGACGTCACTGGATTTTCCAACAATCCTGAACGCGATGATGATTGCGACGACGTAAACGATAGCGCCGCCACCAATAGCGCGGGTGTATCTGGCCTGACCGACCGCGGAACGACGGAAGGCGTGAACACCACGATCAATCCTGATACGGGACTGGCTTTCGATGCGGGCATTCCGTTCGTGTTCGCACCGTCGCAGCGTCATTACCGCCAGAATGACACACTCGACGAGCGCGATGCGTTTTTCGGTCAGCTACAATGGCAGCCAAATGATCGCTGGGACATCAATTTCGACATGCAATGGTCCGAGCGGAGCCAACAGGAGCTTCGCAGCGACCTGACCTTCAATGGCGGTCGCCGCAATGACACATCCCTGAACGTCGCTGGTACGGATACGACCAGCCTCGATTCCTTGATCACCAATGGCAATGGCGGCATCTTGCGCGCCATCACCGACAGCACGATCGAAATTCAGGGCGGTGATTGGGAACGCGTCGAAACATATATTGGCGGCGGTCTCAACATAGAGCACGAAGTCAACGATCGCCTGACTGTTGCCGTCGACCTCTCTCACTCCAATACGGAGCGCACCGAGCGCGCCTGGGAATTCCGTATTCAGTCAGATATCGGGCCGGTCATCGAATATGACCTGCGCGGTGGCGACGTTCCGGTCTACCGTCTTTATGACGAAGTCTTTGACGTCAACGACCCGGCCAATTTCGTCGACCGTCTTCGCGTACGCATCGATAATGATGTCTTCCGCGACAATACGATCAACGCCCTGCGCTTCGATGCAGACTATAAGCTGGATGGCTTCTTCACCAATGTCGAAGCAGGCTTCCGGATCGCCGAACAGGACTATCTGGAGCTTCCCGGCGGCGCCGATTCCAGCAACCCACTTGAAGCCAGCAGCGGTCGCTTCTCTTTTGAGATTGAGAATGATGGCGAACTGACGGTCAACAATCGGGAAGTCATCGATGATACCGATGATGAACTCTATGATACCGATCCCCGGTTCCTGACCCTCCAGGATGATCTGGTTGGAATCATCGCAACCGCGAACAATGCGTGTTACTCGCCGTTCCGAGAAGGCAATAGCTTCCTTGAATCCCAGCGACCGAGCGACCTCGTGACGAATATCGACGATGAAGGCAATGTCATCAGCTCGACCAATTCATGGGCCACGTTCGATGCGCGTTGCGTTGCGGATACGGCGACCGGTGAATTGAATGGTCTATTGGCCACGATCAACGCATTCCTGACCGATCCAAATGCCGACGAGAATACTTTCGACAACGCGCTTAATGCGTTCAACAACGCTATTCCGGGCCTAATCGAAGAGAATGCCAGAACGATCGACGTTCAGGAAACCACGAACGCCTTCTACATGATGGCCAATTATGAGACGCAGATCGGATCCTTCCCTGTCTCAGGCAATATCGGCGCGCGCATCGTGCAAACCGAAGTTGAAGCAACGGGCTATCGGCCAGAGATCATCATTGCCGACAATGGGGGTGAGTTGTCAGCGAGCTTTGGTGACCTGGTGCCGGTCACCGCGTCTCATGACTATACCGAGTTCCTGCCGAGCGCGATTGCCATCGTTGAGTTGGCACCAGACAAGCTGGTCCGGTTGGGCGTCTTCCGTGCGATGTCGCGCCCGGACCCTGCCGATATGGGCTTCGGTCGGACATTCTCATTTGCAACGGATGATGATGACGCAGATCCCATCACGAGTTTGGACGAGTTGATCCTCGATGTCAGCGGTAACGGCAATCCCGGCTTTGATCCATTAATGTCGTGGAACTTTGATGCAGGCTTCGAATGGTATCCAAACGATGACACGATCCTGGCCTTCAGCGGCTATTACAAATCCTTCCAGGGCGGGTTCGCAAACACGATCCAGGAAGAGACTTACACCATTGATGGCCAGAGTCTCACCCTCCCAATTGCTCTGCCGCAAACAAGTGATGATACCAGCGAGCTATATGGTCTCGAAGTCACTGCGGCGCATACGATGAGCTATCTCCCGGGACTGTGGAGCGGTCTCGGTGGCCGACTCAGCTATAACTATGTCGACTCCGATTTCGAGTTCGAAGACAGCCGTTATGGTGACCAGTTCATCGTTCAACTTGACGGCTCGATCGATCAAATCGCTGACGGCATTCTCGATCCGGGCGGACTGCCAGGGCTGTCGGAGAACACGCTTTCGGCGCAAGCCTTCTGGGGCTATGGCGATTTCGATGTTTCTGTGACCTACAAGTATCGCGACGAGTATTTCCAACCCTTCGTGTCGGACGGCACGCGTTTGCGCTTTGTCGGCGATGTCGGGGTCTGGGAAGCCCGGGCTTCTTACAACCTGACAGACAATTTCCGTCTGTCGGTTGAAGCCATCAATCTCGGCAGCGCCCCGAAAGAGCAATACGCCTTCACCAATGATGATCTTTACGAAGTCAATGATTACGGACCTCGCATCTTCTTTGGTATAAGAGGCCGATTCTAAAGCGTTTTCCCTGGCCATCCGGATCTATCTTGAATTGGTAGGACAATTTGGTAAGATTCGGATGGTAGGGAACGTTTAGACGCAAAAATCGGGATGCATTCGAATGGCTGAACAGCGGTTATATCAGAAGGTTGCCAACAAGATTCTGGAGATGATCACCTCCGGATCTTACCCTCCGGGGACGCGCCTGCCGGGAGAACGAGAACTCGCGGATCGCTTTGAAGTCAGCCGCGTCGTCATCCGGGAAGCCGAGATCTCGCTTGAGGCACTCGGCCATGTCGAAATCAAGGTTGGCTCCGGCGTCTATGTCCGCGAGCCAAGTTCGAGTGATTTCGGACGCTTGCCGGATGTGACCGCATTCGAACTGACGCAAACCCGTTTGATCTTCGAATCCGAGTCAGCCGCATTGGCGGCGCAAGTCATCACAGATGAGCAAATCTCTGACCTCGAACGGACGATTGAGCGGATGGCAAATGCCAGTCATGACTCTCCCGACGGCGATGATGCCGACCGCGAGTTTCATATGCTGATCGCCAAAGCGACCGGCAATGCTGCAAACTTCCACATCATGGAAAACCTGTGGCGGATGCGCACAGAACTTCCGGAAGTGCGGAAAGTCTATTCTGCGGTCTGTGTCGAGGATTCGTCGCACCGCGTCGACGAGCATGCCGCCATTCTCGACGCCTTGCGGGACCGGAATCCCGAAGAGGCCCGGCGGGCGATGCGCTATCACTTCTCTCGCCTGATCGAAGCGCTTCTGGTCGCGTCAGAGCAGCAAGCCATTGAAGAGGCGCGGCGGCGTTCCAGCGTCAATCGAGAGAAATATCTCAAGACAGCGCTCGCGGGATAATTGTCCTTCCCCTAACGCGACCACCCGATTTTTGACGGTCCGGGTCGATCCGGTGCGAGAATCATCTTTCGAGCTGATCCTTAAGGGCTTATGCTGCCCGGGAAGCCAAAGAGACAGGACAAGACCATTACTACTTACGAACCAATGACCAAAGCCGAGGTCATCGCGGCGCAGCGGGCCTGGGCAAAATATGTCACCGAGCAGGATGTCGAGAACCTGCTGGAGCTTTATGATTTCGGCTCTCCGGATGAGCCGCTTCTGTTCAAACCCACTCTGGCCGATGTCATCCGCCTCGACCGCGAGGGCGCCCGCTCTTACTTTGTCGGCGGCAATCCTGACTATCCGCATGATCACGGATTTCTCAAACGCGGCTGGAAAAGCGTCGAGTTTCAGAGCGCCGTCGGCCCGATCCTCAAAGCTGGCGGTCTCGGCTACAAGGATATGGGACATTACACCTTCGTCGATGGCGACGGAAATGCCACGCGGGCTGACTATACATTCGCGTATCACAAGCTGAATGGACAAGTGCTGATCTCGCTGCATCACTCGTCACTGACATGGTTCCCGCCCGTCGCCGAGTAAGCGCGACCGCTTGATACCGGGGTCATGGGTGCACCGTGACCCCGACTTCCCCCCCTTTCTCAAGCTTGGCTTTGCGGCCTTCCACAGATCTGATACGCAGACTCAAAGCCTGCGATCAACGCAGCGAATCTGACGCCCTGGATTGCGGGCGGACACGAGAGAGGAAACGACCGGATGCGCCTAACCCTATCAGTTTTGCTCGCGAGCACCTGTTTCGCCGCCTGCACACCGCCTGCAGACCGCAGCCAGATCACGGTTCCTGAGGCTGACGCTTCTGATGTTCAGGGACTCACTTCTCTGGAAACCATCGCGACAGGGGCGAATATTGCCGGCGCCAATGGCATCCATTTTGGCCCTGACGGCCTGCTCTACATCACCTCGGTGATCGGGTCTGATCTCACCGTCATCGATCCCGAATCAGGTGAAGAACAGAGACGCTATACCGCGGCCGATGGCGTGATCGGTCCGGACGATGTCGCCTTTGCATCAGACGGCTCAGTCTACTGGACCTCCATCCTCACCGGTGAAGTCGCAGGCTTCAATCCGGACGGCGAAAAGGTGATCGCGGCGCAATTACCCCCCGGCGCCAACCCAATCACATTCTCAAATGATGATCGCTTGTTCGTCTCGCAGTGCTTTCTCGGCACCAATCTGTATGAGCTGGACCGGAATGGCGTGACGCCGCCGCGCCTGATCGCGGATGATCTTGGCCCTGGCTGTGGCTTGAACGGCATGGACTGGGGGCCGGACGATCGGCTGTATGGGCCGCGCTGGTTTGTCGGCGAAGTGTTGAGCTTTGATGTCGATACGGGTGAGCGACGCGTCGAGGCGACTGGCTTTGTCACGCCGGCTGCGATCAAGTTTGATAGCCAGGGCGTCCTGCATGTCCTGGATACTGGAACCGGGGAATTGGTGCGTGTCGTCGATGGCGTCAATGAAACAGTCGCCACGCTCACACCGGGCCTCGATAATTTCGCGTTTGATGCGGACGATACGCCTTACATTTCGAGCTATGCGGATGGCTTCATCAAACGCATCAATGATGATGGCACCATTACCACGCTTCAGCCGGGTGGCATGTCGCATCCGGGCGGCCTGGCGGTCATCGGCAACACCGTCTGGGTCGCAGATGTCCACGCCCTGCGCGGCTTTGACCGCAATACAGGCGAAGAAATCATCACGCAGAGAAATGTCGTCGGCGTCGGGGAGCTGGGCGGATCGATCAATCTCTCGGCGGATGGCGATCAGCTTATTCTGACCTCCTGGTTCGATGGCGATGCCCGGATCTGGGATCCTCAGGCCGAACAAAGGCTGGACCATATTCCCGGTCTCGCAGCCCCTGTCGCGGCCGTGCGCTATGCGGGCGGACTTGCGGTGGCCGAACACTTGAAGGGCGGCGTGACTCTCTATGGCGCCGATGATCCGGTAGGCCTGGCCACAGACCTTCCTGCGCCAACGGGCCTTTATGTCGCCGGGGACGCGCTCTATGTCAGCGACCGCGACCTGGGTGAGATTCGATTGATCGCCCGAAATGGCGAAGCCCTCGAGACACCAGAAACGATCGCTGATGGCCTCGATGCTCCGGAAGGATTCGTCGTCGCGGAGACCGGCATCGTCGTGGTGGAAGCCGAAGCGGCCCGCATCGTTCACCTGGATGCCGACAGAAACCGGCGCGTTCTGGCAGAAATGCCGGCGGGCTCACCAGGTGCACCGGGTTTGCCGCCATCTCAGATCTTCAATGGCATTGCCATGGACGAAGACGGCAATCTGTTCATCACTGGCGAAGCGTCTCGCGTCCTGTATCGAATCAAGGCGCCCTGGTAGCGACCTAGTAGATTGTGATCCGATGCAGTTCGCGGCGGTGGCCTTCATAGCCACCTGTGGCCCTATGGATGGTGCTGCGATTGTCCCACAGGACCAGCATGTCCGGCTCCCACTCATGCACGTATAGAAACTCTTCCCTGGACTGCCAGTCATTGAGTTTCAGTCCGAGCTCGCGCGCCTCGTCATCGCTTAGAACGGTTCCGTCTTCGGTCTTCTCGAACCCGGCCCAATAGGACAGACCGCTGAGCAGGCCCTTGCGGCCGGTCTCAGGATGCTCTGGAACCAATGGGTGTCGTTCGCGCTTATGGGCGTCCTCGCTCGGTTTGATGTCCATACTGCCCATTCGTTCCTTGGTCGCGTAGACGCCTGTCCCCGGCGCGTAACCGACCGCAGCTGAGTGGATTGCCGTGAGGCTGTCACATGTCTCTTTCAAGTCATCGGGCATCGATTCATATGACAGATGCTGATTGGAAAAATGCGTGTCGCCGCCCATTGGTGGAATGTCGATACTATACAGCATTGTGCCCGCCGGTGGTCGCGGCAGGAAACTCCAGTCCGAGTGCCAGAACTCGGCAAAGATCGGACTCGTATCATCCGCCTCGCGCCGAACAGCGGCGATATGCTCCCGACCCGGCAGAGGGTTGAAGAAAGGGTCCTCTCCGAACGCGCCAAAATACTGAGCGAATCGTTCGTACTGATCATGACCCAGTTTCTGGTTCGGAAAAGCCAGCACGTGATGTTCGAGCCAGGCTTTGCGAATCTCCGCAATGGTCGCCTCGCTCAGCGGCTGACTGATATCAATGCCTGTAATGCGCGCACCGCAGCTTTGACCGCTCGATGTGACTGTGAGTGTTTCCATGACGTCGGCCATATAAAACTCCCTGTTATCTATCCCTCAATGACTGCCGCGACCTGATCTTCCTCGACCACATCGCCTTCAGCCAGACTCACCTCTTTCACCGTGCCCGACGCGGGTGACGTATAAGGCACTTCCATTTTCATCACTTCCAGAACGAACAGCTCCTGCCCTTCGCTGACCGTGTCCCCGGCTTTGACCAGGACTTTCCAGACTGTGCCGCCCGTTTCCAGTTCTATCGTATGGGTTGCCATGTCTTTTTCGAAGCCTCGATTATGGAGTGTAAGGGAACGCGCTTGGTCCGAGCAAACGGTCCAGGCCAGGTTGGACGCGATCAATCCAGCGACACAGCATTGGGCGCGTCTCGCGCGGGTCGATCAATTCATGCACCGCCAAAGCCTCACCACGCGGGAATGGCGATTGCCGCGCCGCAAGCTGTTCTTCCAGCTCGCGCCGTCTGGCGTCAGGATCCTCGGCCGCGGCAATCTCCCGATGGAAGGCAACGGCGACCCCGCCTTCCACCGGCAAGGGACCGCTTTCAGCCGACGGCCAGGCGAGCGTATAGGCTTCGGGCCCATAATGCGCCGCCTGTGCCACGCCAAAGCTGCGGCGCACCATGATGGATGCCCAGGGAATATTGGTCAGCGCCGTGGTCAAAACCGTCCGCGCGCCATGTCGGATAGTCGCTTCTTTTTCAGCTTTCGATCCAATCATGAAGCCCGGCTCATCAACAAAGGCGATCATGGGCAAATGAAACGTCTCGCACAGCTTGATGAACCGTTCCGCCTTGCGCGCGCCGTCAGCCGTCATTGAGCCAGCCAGATGGCGGCCATCATTGGCCCAGACGCCGACCGTCTGTCCTCGCATTCTCGCCAGGCCGGTAATCTGGCTGCGGCCATAGCCCTTGCCCATTTCAAAGAAGCTGTTCTGATCGACGATCAGATTCACCAGGCTTCGCATATCGAATGCGCGGCGGCGTTCGCGTGGCACAATATCCAGCAACGCTTCTTCCATGCGATTCGCCGGATCATCGCACGCTGTGACCGGCGCGAGCGACCAGACATTGTCCGGCAGATAAGACAGGAAGGTGCGAATTTGCGCCAGCGCTGCGCGCTCGTCCTCCGCGCCATTATCGACCGTGCCGTTGCGCGTATGTACCTGCGCCCCGCCCAGTTCGTCCTTGGTCAGTTTCTCGCCCATGGCCCGCTCGACCACAGCCGGTCCGGCGACCAGGATCTGTGCGGTCGATTTGGACATGACCGAGAAGTGCGACGAAACCAACCGCCCTGCCGGCAGACCCGCCACAGCGCCAAGCGCAGCGCTGGCGACAGGAACGGCGCCGAGCGTCTGGGCCACAGACTTGAAACGCGAGGGCTGAAACACCGGCCCCGGCATGCTCGGACCACCCGAGCCGCCGACACTTCCGCCAGCGCCTTCATGCAAACGGACCAAAGGCAGCTTGTATTGCAGCGCCA
>JBCCCT010000035.1:0-21731 GCA_039033355.1 Pseudomonadota bacterium
TAGTCTTCTGCCTCCGGAAATTCCGGCGGGCTTGGCATCCGCACCATCGCGGTTGCCATTAAATGCATCCAGATCTTTCCGTTCAGATCCTTGGCCGCGTCATCCTCGCGCGCCTCAAGTGACATTTGCAAGGCGATCAGATAACCCGCGAGCGCGTTGCGCTCCTGCGTCAGATCAGAGATTTTCAAGCTTGGGCTTTCCGGTACCACAACTTCCTTCCCGGCCAGGGCGAACAGGCCGCGCATGCCGGCAATCTCATTCGCCAGCCGGTCGGCCGCCCCGTCCCAGGCTTCGCCGGCCATGACCGACATCAAGCCGCTCATCGCCGCGTGGCCGCCGGAATAATCGCCCTCAAGCTTGGGCGCGACTTCGGTGACCAGCTTGCGTCCGATCCGGTCCAGGATCATGCCAATATCGCTCATCCGGCAGCTCCATATTTCGGGCCGAGCCTCATGGCCAGCATCAGTTCATGCGCGGCATGCGTGAACCAGCCTGACCAGGCCAGGATCGGGTCATCATTGTCGCCGGCGGCAAAGGCTTTCTCGGATGTCACCCAGATGCCCAGCGCCTTGACGTGAGAGAAAAGCGACCACCATTCAAACGCGGCGGGGTCAAACGTACAGCCAGAGGCGGTCTGCCAGGTGGCGATCGCTTCGGGCCAGGGCAAGAGGCCGGCCGCGCGTTCCTGATCATTGCCGCACCAGAGCAGATCCGTGGCCCAGGCCAGGTCCTCGTACGGGTCACCAATGTGCGCCATTTCCCAATCGAGGATCGCGGTCATGGTGCCCTCGCCATCCTGCAGATAATTGCCGGTGCGATAATCGCCATGCACGATGGACAGTCGCTGGGCAGGCGGCGGTGGATTACGCTCCAGATGACGAATGGCGGCTTCGGCGACAGGTTGCGGGTCCTTGGCATTTGAGCGGATTTCATTCGCCCAATAGTCCAGCTCACGGCGCCAGCATTTGTCCAAAGCCGGGCTATCAATCTCTTCGGCCAAAGCTGAGCCCTCGACCGGCAAGGCGGCAATTGATCCAAGATGCCGGAAGAATTGTTCGCCGATCGCGGCCCGGTGCGGCTCCACCTCGTCCAGGCGGAATGGATTGAGCGGATCGCCGCCTTCAATCCGGCCCATGACAAAAAAGGGCGCGCCCAGGGCGTCATGGCTCGTTTCCAGAAACAGCGCTTCCGGGACAGGCAAATCGCGTTGCCCATAAGCGCTCTTGATCGCCGCGAATTCGACTCGTCTTTCAGTATCAATCAGACTGTCTGGCGGATCCCGGCGCAGGATCAGGCCTTTCACTTTCGGTCCGGTCGCGTCTTCATAGGCCAGATCGATCGAATAGGTTTGCCGACTGGCGCCGCCATGAATGCGATTGATGCTGTCGACGCGGGCATTGCGCGCGCCCGGCAAGCGCGCTTCGGCATAAGCGGCGAACTTGTCTGCAAGCTCAGATTCAAGCATCCAGAATATCCTTCCACCCGCTCGGCGCGTGGGGCCCCAGCGTCAATTGTTCGAGAATGCCAACGCCCTCGCTGGCTTCGCCATCCGGGCCCTTATGGGTCGCCTTGACGATGGCCTGAATGTGCAAATTGTCCGGCTGCTGCCAGGGCAGATTGTCCGGCGTCAGATCTTCCCGCGTGACCGAAAGATCGCCGCGATAAGTGCCATGCCCCATGCTGGGATGGCCATAGCCAATGCCTTTCATCATGAAAGTCGAAAGCGGTTCATAAGTGACCTCATGCGGCCGCCCCTGCCCGTCTTCAACATGTAGTACCGCCGTTTCAGCGCGGCGCGAGCCCTCGCGCCAGGTCACATCCATTTTCGGGCGATTGAGATGTAGCAGGCCCTCATTATCTGCCCCGTCCACGGCCAGGACAGACCTTGTATTCCAGGCGCCGCCGCCGCCATCCTCATTGACGTGGAAATAAAGCGACAGATTGGGGAAATTGATCGGCGCCCAAAGCCAGTAGAATTGCGGCAATTGCAGCGGCAGCACCGGCTGCTCATCCCGTTGCCCAATCGGGCGCACGCCCCAGCTGCGGTCGCGGGTGCCGAGGAAGTCCTTGACCTCAACGGTCTCACCATCAGCGCTGAGCGAACCTTGCCAATGGCCGTTCTGGGTCATGCGCGTGCAATCAATCAGCATGCGCGGGCCCTGGCGATAGGTGAAGCGCGGTTCCTCAATCGGGAAATGGCGCCCCGTGAATTGCACGTCGAGGGCGATCCCGTCGGTTTCCTCAAGCCGCAGCCGGACCTGTTTCAGCGGCTCGACGACCTCGACGCTGAGCGGCCCGACGGTCGTGTCCATACGCTCCATGCCCAGGAGGCGCGAGACGTGGATCGATTTCTGGACCCCGTCCTTGAGGATGGAGACCGCGCCGTCCATCACATTCAGATGCGGATAGACCCCAAAGGCGGCGGCAAAGAAGACTGAGCCATCGGCAGAATAGCCATTGAAGAAGAACCGGTCATAGAAATTCCGGTCGGACCCGGAGAACGCAACCGGCTCCGGCGTCTGGTGGATCGGGTATTCATCACCCTTTGTCAGCATGGTCTGGACCTCCCGTGGCGTGATCTCTTTTCGGATCGGCTTTGGTCTATAGGTTGGCCTTCAAGCCAAGCGCACGTCAATGCCTGTCTCAGGGAAAAGCCGGAGGGAAAACATGGCCAGCAAAGTCTCGGTCGAAGAGGTCAACGCGTTTTACGATTCGGTGTTTCAAGGCGCCGGGGAAGCCGAGCGCGTGCTGGACGTGCGGGAGAATTATGCCCGGGTGCGCCAACCGGTCGATAAAGCCAATATTCGCCCTGGCGGCTATATTAATGGCCCGACGCAAATGGCGATCGCCGACAGCGCTGCCTATATCGCCGTGTTCACGCGGATCGGGATTGTGCCCATGGCGCTGACCAGCAATCTCAATATCAATTTCATGCGCCCGTGTATTGGCGACGCCGTCGTGGCCGAGGCGCACCTATTGAAACTCGGCCGGACCCTGGCCGTGATCAGTGTCGATATTCGCGCTGAAGGCAGCGACAAGCTTTCCAGTCATGCCGTGGTGAATTATTCTATCCCGCAGGAGGCGGGCTAGATGATCACCCTGTTCAGCGCGATTGCCGGATTCTTTGCGGTCGCCCTTGGCGCATTTGGCGCACATGCGCTGAAAGACGGCTTTGGCGAGGAACAAATTGGCTGGTGGGAAACCGCGACCCTGTATCTCCTGGTCCATGCCGCGCTGGCGACAGCGATCTCGGCCGCCGACGCGGCGCGGTTCGGCTCCGCCGCGACCGTTCTTCTATTGGGCGGATTGGTCTTTTCAGGCACGCTCTATGCCATGGCACTGGGGGGTCCGCGCTGGCTCGGCGCGGTCACCCCGATTGGCGGTGTCGGCCTGCTGCTGGGCTGGGCCATGATCGCGGCGGCAGCGATTAGAAGCTGACCTCGCGAAACCCTTTTCGAATGCGGGCGCCGCGCGTATCACCAGCGCAAAGTTCAGACTTATAAAGGGAGGGCTCAGATGAGCTTGTTCGATCTTTCAGGAAAATCCGCCATTATCACAGGCTCCTCACGCGGCATTGGCAAGGCGATTGCCGAACAATTTGCGGCCGCCGGTGCCAAGGTCACGATCAGCTCACGCAAGCCTGGCCCGTGCCAGGAAGTGGCGGGCGCGCTGAATGACCAATATGGCGACGGCACCGCCATCGCGATTCCGGCCAATATCTCTGAAAAAGACCAGCTCCAGGCCATGGTCGACGCGACCAATGAGGCGTTCGGCAAAGTCGACATTGTTGTCTGCAATGCCGCTTCCAATCCTTATTATGGCCCGATGGAAGGCATCTCGGATGATCAGTTCGAAAAGATCCTGTCCAATAATATCATTTCCAATCACTGGCTGGTGCAGATGTGTGCGCCGCAAATGCGCGAGCGCAAGGATGGCGCGATCATTATTGTCAGCTCGATTGGCGGCCTGCGCGCCTCGCCGGTCATTGGCGCCTACAACATCTCGAAAGCGGCGGACTTCCAACTGGTCCGCAACCTGGCGGCAGAATATGGCCCGGACAATGTCCGCGTGAATGCGATTGCGCCCGGCCTGATCAAGACTGACTTTGCCCGCGCGCTATGGGAAAATCCGGACACGCTGAAGCGCGCCACTTCGACCACACCGCTGCGCCGGATTGGCGAGCCGGTCGAGATTGCTGGCGCCGCGGTCTATATGGCCTCGGACGCAGGCAGCTTCATGACCGGGCAGATGATGGTGGTCGATGGCGGCCAGACGGTGGTCTGATATGCCAGAGATGATTGTTCCTGCCAGCCTGAAGGAGCGCACCGAGCAAATGCAATTCGCCCCGGCCGTGCGGGCCGGTGACATGGTGTTCTGCTCTGGTGTGATTGCTGCTTTGAAAGAAGGGGAAGAGGCCAGCGATGAAGCCTATTTCCGCGGCGCAGACGAAGCCTTTGCCGAGATCGACATGATCCTGCGCGAGGCCGGCGGCAGCATGGCGGATGTAGTTGATATCACGGGCTATCATGTCGATTTCGAAAGCCATATGGGGCCGATGTTTCAGGCCAAGGCGAAATGGATGCCGGGGCCTTTCTTCTCCTGCTATACGCTGATCGGTATTACCTCGTTGTTCAACCCACTCGGCTTTGTCGAGCTGAAAGCCCGGGCCTATATCCCTGCATGAGCCGGACCGAACTCTCAGACGAGCAGAAGGGCTTTTTCGATCGACTGAAATCGAACGCATGGGAAAAGCCGCCCGGCATCCACAATCTCGGCATCCGCCCGGAGGAATGGCTGAAAGAGGTACGCTATGGCTATGTCCGGTATGAGTGGCCGAATAGCGGCGACCGCGACATTTCCGAAGGCCGCGTGTTTGGCGGCTGGGTCGCCGGCTTTAGCGACCATATCGTGTCCATGTGCATGGCATCAGGCCTCGAGGATGGCGAATGGTTCACCACCACCGAGCTACAGACCCGGATCTTTCGGCCTGTGCCGCACGGCCTGATCACGATTGAAGGCCGCCTGGTCTCACGCGGTCGCACCACCGGCTTTGTCGAAGCCGACTGGCGCGATGAGAAAGGTCGGCATCTGGTTCGGGTGAGCGCGGCTAAGGCGATCCGGACGCGGGCGGAATTGGGGATTGGATAGGTTCGCTAACCGACTAAACCCGCACCATCCGCAACAAGCCCGCCACAGTCGCCTCGACCATTTCCGCCGTCGGCTTGAGCGCCAGGCGTTCCATGTTCACCGGCAGCGTCAGGGCGCCGTGCACGCCGGACCAGAGCAATTGCGTCAGGGCGTCAGGATCACCCGGAATAATCGTCTCCAGGGCCTGTCCCTCTTCGATCGCGCCGCGGATCAGGGCCGGAAACGCATATCCGCTCAGCGCCTCCGGATCCGGAAGCGCGTGCGCCTCTGGACGAACAAACATCAGAACATTGCGATACAGAGCCGCCTGTTCGATGCCGAAGGTCAAATAGGCGTCCAGCAAGGCCTCGATCCGGTCGAGCGGGATCTCATACTGGCTGGCCACGGCGCGGAACGCCTCTTCCTGGCGCGCAATGGGGCCTTCCCACAAGGATTGTCCCAATCCCGCGAGATCGCCGAAATAGGCATAGATCGTGCCGACGGAGACACCCGCTCTGGCGGCCACCGCGCGGGCGGAAATTGCGGCCAGGCCTTCTTCTCGATACAGCTCCGCGGCCGCGGTCTGGATCGACCGCCGCACCTGTTCACGCTTTTCAGGGGACGCCTTGGGTCGTGCCATTCGGGCGCTTAAGCGGCTTTCGCAATCTGACGCAAGTTCATTTCGGACTGGAGCGCGGACAAGGGCTCACCCAGCCGCTCTTCCCATTTCTCGAAATTGATATTGGTCGAGTTGCGGCCATAATACCAACCATCGACAAAGGCATCCATGCTCGGCACCACGCCCTTTGGCGCCACGAACGCCGTATGCCCCATAGTGACGGCGAGGCGGATCGCGTGATACGGGCTGCGCATTTGTGACAGATAGTATGAGGCCAGCGCCAACTCGCCCGGAATGGTCGCGCCATAGCCGGTCAGTACATGCATGAAGTCATGCAATTGCGTGCCGCGGATCGACATATAGGCCATCTCTTCCGGCATCCGCTTGAGCTTGCCGGAGCTCATCAACTGTTTCTGGAAGACGCGATAATCACGCCCGAAATTTTCCATCAGGTTGTTCTCGACCACAAAGTCGCGATAGGCGGCGCCAAGCGTGCCCGGGGCATAGTCTTTCAGGTCTTCGACCACCATCGGCTCGGCGATATAGCGTTCTTCCAGAAACTTGTCCGCACCCGGTATGGCGTGTAATTCCGCCATATAGGCATCGATGGACTCAGGCGTCGCCACTTCCCACCAGTCATTGATCAGGAAATAGACGCCATAATCGAGCGGTCGATCCACCGCCTTCATGAATTTCTCAGCAAAGTCGCGGTCGACGATGGGGGGCTTGTCAGTAATCGGGCCTGGCATGTTTCGCTCCTGTCATTTTGCTCTTCATAGCATAGCTCTCCTGTTTTGTGAACATGTTCATTTAACTGAGCTCGATCATCACGCCTCGAACGGATTGACAGAGACAGGAATTTATTTATTATCACCATTATGCCAAAAATAGTCGACCATGAAGAACGACGCCGCGCCATTGCCTCTGCTGCCGTCGATGCCATCGCAGCCAATGGGTTGAGCGGGGTGAAGCTGACCGACATTGCCCGCATGGCCGGCGTCACGACTGGGTCCATCGCGCATTATTTCGCCGACAAGGATGCCGTTCTGGCCGCCGCATTGGAAGAAGTGTGTACGCGCCTGTTCATTCAGATCGGCACGCCGGACCGCGCCCCCACCGCGGACGACATTGCCGACGTGCTGCCGATCAATGATGAGAAGCGCAAGGAATGGATCGTCTGGCTCGCGTATTGGGGCCGCGCGCCCCATGCGCCAGCTTTGGCGCAGATACATCGGCAATATTATGCCGAGATCGAAACCGCCTTGGTTGAGAATATGGCGGGCTCGCATCCTGATCCACGTCTTGCCGCCGCGGCGATCATTTCCGCCGTTGATGGCATTGGCACGCGCGTCACGCTGGAGCCGGACCTCTGGCCGGAAGCGCGTCAGCGTGCTCTGCTCGACCAGCTCATTTCGCCTATACTCGCCGCATTCAAACCTGAACCCGTAACGACTTGAGGGAGCCTATCATGCCTTTGAAATACCTGCCTGCTGACGCAAAACCGGACGCCCTGGTCGAAGCCTTGAAATCGGATGGCGCCTGTATTGTCGAAGGGGTGCTCGATGCCGCCGCCCTGACCCAGATGAAGGCCGAATGCATGCCTTATATCGACGCCACGGAAACCGGCCGCGATGATTTTACCGGTCGCAAGACCACCCGCACCGGGGCATTGGTGGCGCGTTCGGCAACGTGCCGCGATGTGGTGATGAACCCGACCATTGTCGGCGGTGCGAAACAGTTTCTGGAGCCGTATTGCGAAACCATTCAGCTGCACCTGACCCAGTTCATCCGCATTCAGCCTGGCCAGCCGGTTCAGCCCCTGCACCGCGATCGCCTCGCCTGGGGCGGTTATTTGCTGCCGGACCTGGAACCGCAATTCAACACGATCTGGGCGATCACCGATTTCACCAAGGAGAATGGCGCCACCAATGTCATTCCCGGCTCGAACAATTGGGACCCGGACCGTCATCCGAGCCGCGATGAGGTTGAATATGCCGAAATGAAAGCCGGTTCCGTGCTCGTCTATTCCGGCTCAGTCGTCCATAGCGGCGGCGCCAATGTCTCTGATCAGGAACGGATCGGCCTGAACATCACTTACGCGCTCGGCTGGCTACGTCAGGAAGAGAACCAGTATCTCTCCTGCCCGCCGGAAATCGCCAAGGATTTTGATCCGGAACTGCAAGCCATGCTCGGCTATGCCATGGGCTCTTACGCGCTCGGCTATTTCACGCCGCCTCTGCCGCCTGGCAAAGGCCCGGAAGTCGTGCCGCCGGAATTCCTGTTCAATGGCAAAGTCGCCTCCTGGGGCGATGACATGTATGAAAAGGTCTCGGCCCGGGCGCAGGAAGGCGCAGTCTAGGCCCGCTCATCCTTGGTCGAGCCGAGCGAAATGTGCGACGTGATCGACGCCACTTGCGGCAACACGCCAAGGATATTGGCATGGAAGTCCTTGTAAGCGGGTAAGTCCGCGACTTCGACGCGGAGCAAATACTCGACCGCGCCGGTGATATTGTGACACTCACGCACTTGCGGCGCGGCCGACATGGCGCGCTCAAAGATGCGGCCATCCTTGGACAGGTGCGCCGACAGACCGACCATGACGAAGACCGTGATGCCGATGCCCAGTTTCTCGCGATCGAGAATGGCGCGATAGCCTTTGATCAACCCGCTTCGCTCCAGCTCCTGCACCCGCCGCAAACAGGCCGAAGGCGACAGGCCCACACGTGCCGCCAGGTCGATATTGCTGATTCGTCCATCTGATTCGAGTTCACGCAATATATTTTGCGATATTGTGTCCAATTCCGTCATATATTGCAGATAGCATAGCTTCTTCCACGCATTAAGTGAGAAATTGCGCCTATTTTCACTTATAATTGCAACGAAATGAGACAGGAGGAAAAGATGCTGACTCTCGCCGACTATGACATGTCTCCAGAACGGGGCTTTCTCTGTCGACACAATGCCGATGAGGTCGTTCTAAGCGGTGATCTGGCCAAGGTGGCTGAAGTCGCGTTGAGCTTGCCAGAACTGTTACCGACCGGGCGCGTCCGCGAATTGCTGTGCGCGCGATTGCCAGAGTTTGACCTGCCCCTTGCCGACATGACGGATGCCGAAGCGCGCCTGTGCATGGTGCATTATTCCTTTATGGTGCAGGCCTATGTCTGGGGCGAAGCAAAGGCGCCGGACATCCTGCCGCGCAAGCTGGCTGTGCCCATGGTCGCCCTGGCAGATCATCTCGGGCAACAACCGCTTCTGCCCTATTCCAGCTATACGCTCGATAATTGGGGACTGATCGACCATGACAGCGTGATCGACGTGGCCAATATCTATGTGATCCAGAACTTCCTGAACGGGCAGGACGAGAATTGGTTCATCCTGATCCATGTTGCAATCGAAGCGGCTGCTGGCGCTGCCCTCGCCCGGTTTGGCGCGATTGTCGAGGCGAGCGCAGCCGGCGACATCAACACCACACGCACGCATCTCGAAGCCGTCGGCGCCACCTGGAACCGGATCAATGCCATTTTCGATCGCATGCCAGAGCGGTGTGATCCCTATATCTATTTCGAGCGCGTCCGGCCCTATATTCACGGCTGGAAGGATAATCCGGCCCTGCCCAATGGTCTGATCTATGAAGGCGTCGAGCGCTATGGTTCAGAGGCGCAGGCCTTTCGCGGGCAGACTGGATCGCAATCCTCAATCGTTCCGGCCATGGACGCATTGATGGGGGTCGGACATGCTGCAGACCCCTTACGCGAATATCTCGATCAATTGCACATCTATCGCCCGCCCGCGCATCGCCGCTTCATTGAAGATACAAGAGCGGCGAGCCAGTTGCGCGGCTTTGTCGAAAAGACCCGCAATCATGGTCTGACCGAGGCCTATAATGCGATCATCCAGTCCATGGCGGACTTCCGCACGCGGCATCTCGAATATGCAGCCAGCTATATCAACAAGCAGACCCGCGCCGCGTCCGGCAATGACACGGATGTCGGCACAGGCGGCACGCCATTCATGCGGTATCTGAAAAAGCACCGCGATGAGACGACTGCGCGGCTGATCGGGGCAGCCGCCAACGCGGCTTGAGTCTGAACTTAAAAAAAGCGGCTATAACTTGCGCGTCATAGCCGCTTTCACGTTTGGGAGGAAGTTAGCTGATCTGGACGGCGGCGAGCAGATAACAGCCCGCGGTTGCGATTGAACCTATGGTCCGGATCGTGTTCCAGCGCGTCCAGACGCGTCCATAAGTCTGCCAGTAATCGGCCGCGGCCACGCTGGTCGCATCCATCTTGTCCAGTCGCTCATTCATCGGGACATTGCCGAACGCCGTGACCAGAAAGACCAGGGGCAGATAAAGGATGGCGGCCAGAATGATCAGGCATTGCGGCAACCCGTTCAGCGCCATCCAGGCATAGATCGCGAAGCCGAGACTGATCGGCACCAGCGCCAGAAACGTGGCGATGAAGACAGATCGAAACACGGTCCGGTTCAGGCCTTGCATCGACTCGATGCCGCTCTGGGGCGCTGACCGGATCAATCCGGCCATGACGAAGTCCGAGAAGGATTGGAACACCCCCCCGACCAGCGCCGCGGACAGTCCCAGAAACAGGCAGATATAGATCAGGATTTCATGTGTCATATCGAGCTCCTTTCTTGTTCGATGTGATCGAGGCGATGCCTCAATCTGCGCCTTGTTTCTGGCCGCGCTCCAATAAAGCGAGCGCGACAAAGGCGAGCACCGCTTCAATGATCAGTGCCCCGACAAGAGAGGCCGACGGAACGCCATCCACGATCAGACTGAACAGACGCGCGATGCCATACATGCCGAACACAAACACGGCGGTGATCAGGCCAGGTTGCGCCAGCTTGCGATCAAAGCCGCCAGCGACCATGGCCAGGGCCGCCGCCAGGAGCAATCCGCCCGGGGCGCGGATTTCCGACATCAGGCTCGGATCTGCTTCCAGGGTGATGTGATTGCTCGCAAAGAAGGCGCGCGGGACGAGCAGGATGCCAGCCCCGATCAAGGCTGCCAGACAGCCAGCCACAACGAGGAAAATTGAGGTCAGACGACGTCTCAAGCGACCGCCCTCCAGACCCCTGTGGCCGCGACCTCATGAGCAAATTGCGCGAAGTCTTTCGGCGGACGGCCCAGCGCCCGCTGAACGCCATCGGTGAGATGCGCATTGCGCCCATCGAGCACGGTGGAGAACAGATAGTCGAGCATCCAGACCACTTCTTTCGGCGCCCCGGAATCGGCAATGCCAGCGACAAAGGCCTCATGCGGCACAGACATATAGGTCACGGGTCGACCGATCGCCGCCGACAGGTCTGATGCGGCATCGGACAGGGTCATCAGTCTTGGACCGGTCACTTCATAGACTTGTCCATGGTGGACATCCTGGGTCAGGGCCGCGAATGCCACATCGGCAATATCGTCGGCATCAACAAAGGGTTCGAGCTGATCGCCTGCCGGTAGCGTAATCGTCCCGGCCAGGACCATGTCGAGAAAGGCTGCTTCAGAAAAATTCTGATGGAACCAGCTCGCCCGAACCACAGTCCATTCGAGGCCGCTCTCCTGCACGATTTTCTCACAGGCCTGGGCTTCCGGTTCGCCGCGCCCTGACAGGATGACCAGGCGCTTGACGCCGGCCCGTTTGGCCTTGTTGACGAAAGCCTGAATGGCATCCGTCGCGCCAGGCATGGCAAGGTCCGGCGAATAGGTGATATAGGCGGCTGTGACGCCTTTGAGACAGGCCTCCCAGCTCGCTTCATGATCCCAGTCAAAGGACGGGACAGCGGACCGGGATCCAATCCGGACAGCATGGCCGCCCGCCTTCAGCCGTTCGACCACGCGGCGACCGGTTTTGCCAGTGCCGCCAAGGACCAGAGTCAGCGGTTTCTTTTTGAGGAACAAGTTCATTGGCACACTCCTTTCTTTCATGGTGCGAGCCAATGGGTACGGAAATAGAGGCGCGGTTTCTTGCTCCGGCGCGACAGAGTTTTGTCAGATCACGACAAATAGCGGATCGCCCTTCAATCGGCAGCCAGTCGATAAGAGCGCGGCGTCTGACCCGACCAGCGCTTGAAGGCACGCGTAAAGCCACTCTGCTCGGAAAAGCCGGTCAGGAAGGCGACTTCGGCGAGACTGTAATCAGTTTCGAGCAGCAGCTGCTGCGCCAATTCCCGGCGGGCCAGATCAACCAGGCTCTGAAAGGACTGGTCCTTGTCCGAGAGCCGCCGCTGCAAGGTACGAGCGCCTATGCCGAGGGCGGCCGCTATTTCTGACAGGGTCGGCACACCTTCACTGAGCTTTTGCGAGACAGCGCGCCGGACCTTGTGTTCCAGTTCGTCCTCTTCCGGCAGGTTCGCCAATTCCTGTTCGAGATGACGATCGAAGAAACCGGCAATGCTTTCATCGCCGAGCCGATTAGGCACACCAAGCATGGCCGTCTCGATCTTCAGCGCGTCGCGATCGGCGCCAAAGTGGACAGGGCATCCAAAATGATCGGTGAAGACATCAAGATCGCCGCGGGCGGCATGCTTGAAATGGACGGCCAGCGGCGTGAAAGGCTGGGCGCTGACTTCCCGGCTGATGGTCAGGACGGCGGCCAGACTGGCTTCATTCGACAGCTGTTGGCCGAGGCTGCCATCGCCGGCTTTCTCCAGATTGAAATAGGTTTCGGCTCCGGACCGTTCCAGCGTGTATCGCTCCGCGCTGCCCAGCACCCGGCCATAACGTTCCGAGCGGACATAAGAGCCGCGCAGGTCTGGCGCTGATTTCCAGGCCAGGCCAAACGCGCCATAATCATCGCATCGCATCGACGCCCCGATCCGGAGCGCCAGCCCCAGGCCGGCTGGATCGCGGTCTGCCAGGGCAGCAAAGAACCGATAGTAATCGTCCGAAGAGACCATTCTGGCCGCGTCCACGGGGGCATCTGGCGCAAGCCCTAGTCCTTCAAGGAGGTCGCGCGTTTCAACCCCTTCGCTGGCTTGCGCCAGCACCTTATGGACATATAGCGACGTAATCTGGGCCACGCCTCATCGTGTACGGGGCCAGTCGCTGAAATCAAGCCTCCGGAATATGCGCAGAAGGACGGACACGAAAAAGCCCGCCCCAGAACGGAGCGGGCTTTTTTGGATTTGCGAGGGTCGCGGCGTTAGGCGCTCTGACGATTCTCGTCGTCGACTTCTTCAAAGTCGGCATCGACCACGTCTTCACCATCTTCCTCAGCCGCTGCATCAGCAGCCGCATCCGTTTCGGCCGCTTCAGACTGCTGCGCGCCATAAATGGCTTCGCCGAGCTTCATCGCTGCGGTCATCAGGGCCTGATGCTTTTCCTGAATGTCAGCCGCATCATCGCCTTCGGCTGCGGTTTTCAAAGCCGCAGCGGCGTCCTCGATTTCTTTCTTCACATCTTCGCCGACTTTGTCGCCATGCTCTTCGAGCTGCTTCTCGGTCTGATGCGCGAGGCTTTCCGCATTATTCTTGGCTTCGACCAGGTCGCGGCGCTTCTTGTCTTCTTCCGCATTGGCTTCGGCGTCTTTCATCATCGCGTCGATGTCGGCATCGTTGAGGCCGCCATCCGCCTGGATGGTGATTTGCTGTTCTTTGCCGGTCGCCTTGTCCTTGGCCCCAACGGAGACAATGCCGTTCGCGTCAATGTCGAAGGTGACTTCGATTTGCGGTACGCCGCGTGGAGCCGGTGGAATATCTTCCAGATTGAACTGGCCGAGATTCTTGTTGTCGACCGCCATTTCGCGCTCACCCTGGAAAACCCGGATGGTCACAGCCGGCTGATTGTCTTCAGCGGTTGAGAAAGTCTGGCTCTTCTTGGTCGGGATCGTCGTGTTGCGATCGATCAGGCGGGTGAACACGCCGCCAAGTGTTTCAATACCGAGCGACAGAGGCGTCACGTCGAGCAGGACCACGTCTTTCACGTCGCCTTGCAGAACACCGCCCTGGATCGCCGCGCCAAGCGCCACGACTTCGTCCGGGTTCACGCCCTTGTGCGGCTCCTTGCCGAAGAAGCCTTTCACCGCTTCCTGGACGGCCGGCATGCGGGTCATACCACCGACCAGCACAACATCATCAATGTCAGAGGCATTCTTGCCCGCGTCCGCCAGCGCTTTCTTGCACGGGTCGATCGTCCGCTTGATCAGATCACCGACCAGGCTTTCCAGCTTGGCGCGCGACAGTTTGATATTCAGGTGCTTTGGACCGGTCGCATCTGCGGTAATGAAAGGCAGGTTCACTTCATAAGAGGAGGCAGAGGAAAGCTCTTTCTTGGCTTTCTCAGCTTCTTCTTTCAGACGCTGCAGCGCCAGCTTGTCCGCTTTCAGATCAATGCCCTGATCTTTCTTGAACTCGTCTGCGAGGAAGTCGACAATGCGCAAGTCAAAGTCTTCACCACCAAGGAACGTATCGCCATTGGTCGACAGGACTTCAAACACGCCATCGCCAATCTCGAGCAGAGAGACATCAAACGTACCGCCACCGAGGTCGTAAACCGCGATGATCTTGTTGGTGTCTTTTTCGAGGCCATAAGCCAGCGCCGCTGCGGTTGGTTCGTTAATGATGCGAAGGACTTCGAGGCCGGCAATCTTGCCCGCATCCTTGGTCGCCTGGCGCTGCGCGTCGTTAAAGTAGGCCGGTACGGTAATCACGGCTTGCGTGACTTCGGTGCCGAGATAGGCCTCTGCCGTCTCTTTCATCTTGGTCAGAATGAAAGCGGAGACTTCCTGCGGTGCGTAATCCTTGTCGCGGCCTTTGACCCAGGCATCGCCATTTGGACCTTTGACGATTTCAAACGGGCTCAGCTCTTTGTCTTTTTGCGCGGTCGGATCGTCAAAAGTGCGACCGATCAGGCGCTTGATCGCGTAAAATGTAAAATCGGGGTTCGTCACAGCCTGTCGGCGCGCCGGCATCCCGATCAGGCGTTCGCCGCCTTCGGTGAAAGCAACAACAGACGGGGTGGTCCGGGCGCCTTCTGAATTTTCGATAACTTTGGCGTCTCCGCCATCCATGACAGCGACGCAGCTATTGGTCGTGCCGAGGTCGATTCCAATAATCTTACCCATTGTATTTCTCTTCTCCTAAGCCGCCGCCTTTTGCCTTGAGTCGGCCTGCTATGCAGCACCAGCAACCTGCGGCTCTATACACAAAGATGTCCGAAGGTGAAGCCCGATATTCAGTCCGGTCACGCTCGGTTCATCACGCATGTGGGAAAGGTCAGGACATCTTCAAGGGGCGAAATGGGATTGCTGCGGTTGAATTATTGCTGGCCAGGCCGGTCATGATTGAGCTACAGCTGTAACAAACACTGCGAGGTCCCTGATGCGCCCTATCCTGCTTTTCTCCTGTTTCGCCCTTTTTGCCTGTGCCCCGTCGGAAACGGCGTCTGATCCGGCAATCCCCGACACCGATCCGCCTGTAGCAGAGACTGCCGCGACGGAGGATCCGGCCCCCGTCACCGCTGACATTACGCTCCCGACGCTGGAACAGGTCTGGATCGCGTCCGGCCTGTCCGCGCCTGAAGGCGTCGCGATTGAGGGTGAAACTTTGTTTATCTCTAACGTGGTTGGCGAAGGCGATGCCAAGGATGGCGAAGGCTGGATTTCACGCCTCGCCCTTGATGGCACCATCCTGGAAGAAAAATGGATCGAAGGCCTCAACGCGCCGAAAGGCATGGCGGTGCGCGATGGCAAACTCTTTGTCTCCGATTACGACCAGTATCATGTCATCGATATTGCTTCCGCGGAAATCGAGAACAGCTATTCCGTCGAGGGCGCTGGTTTCCTGAATGATATCGCGGTCTGGCAAGGCGGTGTCTATATGAGCGATTCCGGCTCGGCACGGATCTTCCAGATTGATGTGAATGGCTACAAGGAATGGCTCGGCGATGATCGCCTTGGAGGGGTCAATGGCCTGACCCCGGATGGCGACCGACTGCTGATCGCAACAATGAGCTCTGGCAGCCTGTTCGAGACCATGGGCGCCCGCGACCTGACCGAGATCGCGACCGGCATGGAGAATGCCGATGGCATCGCCGTGCTGGATGATGGCAGCTATCTGGTCTCCAGCTGGCCGGGTCAGATCTGGCATGTCACGCCGGAGGGCACGACGACCGAGATCCACGATATGCGGGAATATGAGGTCTATCAGAATGATCTGACGCGCGTCGGCGATTTGATCATTGTGCCGAACTGGCAGCCGGGATCTGTGACGGCGTGGCGGATTGGTGGCTAGCCACGTCTCGCTCATCCCCGCGCGGGCGGGGATCTCAGGCAATCCTGGTCGGGACTCGCGGCACAAGATCCCGGATCAAATCCGGGATGAGCGGTGTATCGAAATACTCGCCCTAATTCGCCTCGCCCGCACTGACCGCCACCATGGCAGCCCGCAGCGTGCGATCGCCAATGCGCCAGCCCGCCTGAAACAGGCTGGCAATCGTGCCATTCGGATGCTCTGACGGAATATTCGCTACCGCCTGGTGCAGGTTTGGATCAAACGCCGCGCCGGGCTCGGCATCAATCGCCGAGACGCCGTGACGCGTCAGCACGGTGTGCAATTCCTTCTGCGTCATCTCGATCCCGCCCAGCAGGCCCTTGCCGCCTTCGGTCAGCGCCTCGCGTTCCGCTTCCGGCAAGGCCTCGAGCGCACGGGCCATATTGTCTGAGACACTCAGCAGATCGCGCGCAAACTTCTCGATCGCATAGACGCGGGCATCGCTCTTTTCCCGCTCGGCGCGTTTGCGCAGATTTTCCATCTCGGCCATGGCGCGCAGCATCTGGTCGCGCAGCTCCTGCTTCTCGACCTCGAGCGCCAGCATTTGCTGTTCGACGGTGAGCTCAATGGGCTCCTCCGCGGTGTCCGCGGGGGCCTCTTCTGCCTCGGCTTCAGGCACCGGCTCGGCCGCCTTGGCGGCTTTCAGAATTTCATCCGCAGCCGCTTTCAGCTCGGCCTGGGTCGCATTCTGACCGAGTTCTGGCGCGTTCTCGTCTTTGACCGTTTCGTCACTCATACTTCACTCACTCATTCTTGGCGGCGCTTTCCCAGCACCTCTCCAACCATCCGTGCGGTATAGTCAACCATTGGAATCACACGCGCATAATTTAACCGTGTCGGTCCAATCACACCGAGCGCGCCAATCACCTGACGTTCGGCGTTCATATAGGGTGCCACAATCACGCTTGAACCCGAAAGCGGAAAAAGACTGTTTTCTGAGCCGATAAACAGGCGCACGCCATCCGCATCGCGTGTCGAATCAAGCACTTCCAGCAGGCCTTGCTGGCGCTCCAGAACATCGAAGAGCTGTCGCACACGCTCCATATCTTGCGCGGCCGCGGCATCTTCAAGCAGATTGGCCCGGCCCTGAATGATCAGACGACGCTCTTCGCCGGGCGCCGCGCCGCTCCATTCCGCCAGACCGCGCTGGACGAGATCTGCGGCGGCCGCGTCCAGCTGGGCCTGCCGCGTCGCAATTTCGGCGCGGACATCCACAGCGGCTTCGTGCAGGGTGCGTCCCTTCATCCGTGCGGCGAGATAATTGCCGGCTTCGATCAGGACCGTTTGCGGCAAGCCCGCCGGGATCTTGACCAGACGGTTCTCGACATCGCCCTGCTCTTTCACCAGGACGCACAAGGCCTCGCCGGTCGAAAGCGGGACGAATTCGACATGACGGACCGCCGCATCCTGTGTCGGGGACGAGACCAGACCGGCACCCCCCGCCAGGCCTGACAGCAAGGAGGAGGCCTCTTTCAACACGCCGCCCAGATCGCGGCCCGCATTGTTCAGACGGCCTTCAATCGCGGCCCGGTCATCCTGCCCCGGATCGCCCATCTCCAGAAATCCATCGACGAAGAGCCGCAAGCCGGCATGCGTCGGCATCCGCCCGGCCGAGACATGCGGTGCATCGAGCAGGCCAAGCTCTGTCAGATCCGACATGACATTGCGGATCGAGGCGGCCGACAGTTCAATCCCGGCCTTGGACAGGGTGCGCGAGCCGACGGGCTCCCCGGTTTCGAGATAGGTTTCAACGATTTGCCGAAAGATATCCCGCGACCGCTGGTTCAGCGCCTGCATGATGGACGTGTCTGAGCTCATACCAAAGGAATAGTGCGCGATGGCAGGGGATTCAATCGGGAAGTGTAGAACGGACGCGGCACTTCAAGACGCGCAGCGCGGTAGGGTTATCATGGTCTCTAAGTTGCCGCGTCCAGTATCACCGAAACCGGGGGGCACCGACCGCTGAGCTCTTTCACCGCGCGGGAACGGGGTCGAATCAGTTTCGATCCACCGTTTTCTCCGCGACGCAGAAAGCCGACACGCCGAACAGGCGATTCCACGGAAACATCACGACTCGCTCGACATCATGAATGCGGATCAGAGCCTGATTGATCGGATTTGGCAAAGAGCCGAGGGCACTGGATTCCGGCTCCTTGTTCCCGGAGACGAGTCGATCCGCGAGGCGAGAGGCCGCAGCCACTGGAAACAGTGCGCCAAAGAAATAGCGCATTTTCTGCGGTTTGAGACCCGCCCGCTCGGCCGTATTTCGAAGCATTTTCAACGTATAGCGGCGTCGATGATCAAGGAACTCATCATGCGATGACCAGAGATACTGAAAGGCTGGCACCGACAGGAGGAACGTCGTGCCGGTTGCGGCCCGCTCCACGTAATAACTCAACAACTCGACATCATCATCAACATGTTCGAGGACGTCGATCATCGTTACCAGCGGGGCGTCCACGCGCTCAACGCTGCGCACGAATTGTATCTGGTCATGCTGGTTCTTGGACAACCAGTCATCCGAATAATTGGGATCAACGCAGATGGCTGATTTACAAAAACCGTCTTTGATAAAGGCCTTTGGAAAAACCCCTGAACCGGCGCCCACATCTAGCACGGTTTCAACGGCATTCTGGTCTAGCATCTTCTGAAGCGCACGGCCTTTGGATACATAATACCAGTGTGTCTCAAGGTCGCCCTTGAGCGCACTCTCTTCTTTCAAGTCCATGGATGTCCCCATGTTTATAACGCAGAGATGAGTGTTATCACTCCACAGTTAAAACATGGTGTACCGCCTTTCAGGGCTTGCTGATCGACGTGCCTGTCAGCGGGTGATTGAACCTGGACACACGCTGCGCATAGAAGGTCGCCACGGTCTCCATGTCGGCTTCATAATCGCCGCTTGGCACCAGTGTTCCATCCAGCCCGCCAAACTTGTTGGCATAGTCGATAAAGCCGAGCGCCACCGGCACCTGCGCCGCCGCAGCGATATTGTAGAATCCGGTCTTCCAGGCTTTGACATTGGCCCGCGTGCCTTCCGGCGCGATCACCAGCGCCATTTCATCCGCCGCGTCATAGGCCGCCGCGACTTGCTCAACGAGATTGGTTGAGCCCTTGCGGTCCACAGGCAGCAGACCCCACCAGCGCATCAGCCAGCCAAACGGACCTTCGCCGAGGCTTTTCTTGCCCATCCACCGCACCGGGATGCGATAATAGAAGGCAATGCCCAGCATTTGCGTCAGGTCCCAATTGGTTTCATGCGGCGCGGCAATGATGACCATTTTCCGATCAGGCGGCGCTTCGCCCAGCACGCGCCAGCCCATCAATCGATAGAGGCCATAGAACAGGACCCGCGCCACTTCATAGCCAAAGCTGCGTCGCGGGCGCCTGGAGCGTTCCGCGCGGGCTTTCATCTCCTGTACGTCCACGCCTGTCCCCCTGGTTTCAGGCGAGAGCCTAGACACAAGTGGCAAAACCCGCAATTTGCGCCGTACAGCTCAAGCTATGAAAGACTTTAAGACATGACAGATTTCGCTCGCCCCTCGGGCCGGACGGCGGACCAGCTTCGCGACGTGGTCCTGGAAACTGGCGTCACGCGCTATGCAGAAGGCTCCTGCCTCGCCAAGTTCGGGCACACGCATGTCCTGTGCACCGCCAGCTGGACCGACAAGGTGCCCGGCTGGATGCGCGGCACGGGCAGCGGCTGGGTGACCGGCGAATATGGCATGCTGCCGCGTGCCACCCATACGCGCGGCCGCCGCGAAGCCGCGGCCGGCAAACAGTCTGGCCGGACCCAGGAAATCCAGCGCCTGATCGGGCGCAGCTTGCGCTCGGTGGTTGATCTGGAAGCGCTGGGCGAGAACCAGATCACCATCGATTGCGACGTCATCCAGGCCGATGGCGGCACCCGCACCGCATCCATCACCGGCGGCTTTGTCGCCCTGGCTTTGGCCTGTCGCTATCTCAAGGATGAAGGCGTCATCACGCGCGACCCGATCCTGAAACAGGCCGCCGCAATTTCAGTTGGCGTTTACAAGGACGTGCCCGTGCTGGACCTCGACTATCCGGAAGACAGTGCAGGCCAGGCCGACATGAATGTCGTCATGAGCTCCGATGGCGGCATGATCGAGCTGCAAGGCACCGGCGAAGAACGCCCGATGACCCGAGCCGAAGTCGACACGATGATGGCGCTGGCGGAAAAAGGCTGCAATGAATTGTTCGCGGCCCAGAAAGCGGCGCTGGGCTAAGGCATGGACCGTTTGCTGCCTCTGGCTGAAGAGATTGGCGCTCAGCTCCTGTCGCGCGGCGAGAAAGTCGCGATCTGGGAATCCTCGTCTGGTGGTCTGATCTCAGCCGCCTTGCTGACCGTGCCCGGCGCCTCGCGCTTCTATCGCGGCGCCGGCATTGTTTACACGCCGGCGGCGTTCAAGGGTCTGATGGGCCTGCGCAAGGAGGATTTGCAAGGCCATCGCTCCGCGACCGAGCCTTATGCACGGATCATGGCCGGTATCATTCGGGACAAGATGCGGGCGGATTGGGGCCTCAGCGAAACCGGCGCGGCAGGGCCCGACGGCAATGGCTATGGCGATGCGGCCGGACATGTCTGCGCTGGCCTGGTCGGTGACGGGATCGAGGTGTCGCGCACGGTCGAGACCGGGCTGACGGATCGCAAGGAAAATATGTATCTGTTTGCCGAGGCCGCCATGGGCCTGCTGGCGGAGCAGCTCAGCTAGGCCGCTTCGCTTTTCTCATTTGATTGGCCATCCTCGAAGACGAGGATGTCGCCAGGCTGGCAATCCAGTTCCCGACACAAGGCTTCCAGCGTCGAAAAACGTACTGCCTTGGCCTTGCCCGTTTTCAGAATGGACAGGTTGGCCAGGGTCACACCGACACGCTCGGACAGCTCTGTCAGTGACATTCTTTTTTCCAACAAAACCCGATCAAGGGTCACTCGAATAGACATCGTATGGCCCTCCTAAATTGTCATTTTCTCTTCTTCGCGAAGGCGGGTGCCTTCTTTGAAGACTTGCGCCAGGATGAGCAGCACGATCACCGCTCCCCAGACCGCGAGATTGATATTGATACTTGCAACATAGCCCTCTCCGAGGTCCACCGTCGCGGCGAGAATGAGAACCGTCGCCATGCGGATGGCCTCGATCAGGCCAATCGCCACTGCGATTCGGGTCAGGCGAGGCGCATTTTCCGGCAGGAATGGGTCGCCTTCAGCCAGAGTCGACAGGATTCGGCGCAATTGCGCGCAGACATAAGCAATTCCAGGGGCGAATACGACCAGGCCGATCAGGGCGGCGACGATCCGACCGGTTGGCACACCGTCAGCGCGGGCCTCCACCAGCGGCAGGTCAATTTCTCCACCATTCAGGCTGCCAAGCAGGCCAATGCCCAGAATAATAAACAAAAATACGCCCAGGACGATGGCGAGCCAGAAAATCACGGTCACCACGGTTGACAGAACCGCCGCCATTGAATTCTTGCGTGTTTCTGACATGCGTTGCAGTCATCCTTCGGTCAATTCGCTACGTGTGTCACATAGCAGAGAGTCACAAACTTACCGTTAAACGATAAGGTTATTCGTTGAAAAAGCAAGAACGGAGCCACAGTCTATGTCCCGCAAGCTCGAACCCGGTCGTCTGGTCGCCGCGACGCACAACAAAGGCAAAGTGGTTGAACTGAAAGACCTTTTTGA